>JBMYUK010000086.1:0-1462 GCA_049605275.1 Phycisphaeraceae bacterium | reverse complement strand
GTTCGCGCGACGGGCTGACGCGCGTTCGCTGCGGGGGGCGTCGGATCGGCATGGATCGGATCGCCGGCCAGTCGCGGCGCGGACGAGCAGCCGGGGCTCGCGAGCACCAGACCGAGCGACAGCGCGGCCGCGGCGACGAGTTTCGGGATGACGAGTCGAGAATAGGCCGAGGGTCGCATGATGCCTCCTGCATCTCGCCGCGCCGTGGTACGGATCGCGGCCGTTCGTCCATGAACGGAGGGCAATGTGGTGCGCAGGTTTTGCGCGTCCTAGTGAGTATCGGTCAGGGTGACGCAAAGCGCTTCAAGATTCCGTCGCGCATCGCCGAGCCCGGACTTGGTGCGCGCGTCGGCCCGCAGCGTGGTCTGCATCAGCGCGGTCGCCGACGCCGCGTCGAGCTTGCGAACCACGTCCATGAAAGGGCGCACCTGACCGCCCCACAGTCGCATCGCCTTGCCCACCGCCTGGTCGCTCTGACCCGACGCCTTCATCGCCCACGCCACCGACAGCTTCCGGCACAAATCCATCGCCGCCCACATCACCGGCACCGGGTCGTGACCCGCCAAGTCGATCAACTCCCGCACCATCTCCAACGGCGGACGCGCCAACCCACGCGACATCCCCGACAGCAGCGGCTCCTGCATCACCCACGCCTTCGCGTCGCTGGACTGACCCACCGCCGCATCCACGAGCTTCAGGTCGATCGCGCCGTCGCTGGACATCACCGCCAGCTTGCCCAACTCGGCATCCAACAGCATCAGGTGCGGCCCGACCCGCTCGACTAACGCCGACGCCGCGTTCTGCTTCAATTCGCTGTCGTGGTGCGTCTTCGCACGCTCGACCAGCCAACGCGCCGCCTCCGCGGGCTTGGGCGGCTCGCACTTGATCACCGCGCCGACCTTCGCGATGAGCTTATCGAGGTTGCCCCGGTTCCAGGCCGGCGTCCGCAGCACCAGCGTCGCGTGATCCACCGTCGACGCGGCGTAGCGCTCCAGCGCAGCGCGGTGCGCCTTCACGAACGGCTCGGCCTCGTCCACGATGACGAGCTTGTACGTCGACATCAGCGAGTAGCCCCGCAGCTCATCGAACACGTCCGACAGCGTCGCGGCCTTGCCGTCAAAGCGGAACGTCTCGAACGCGCCGTGGGCCTTGGCGATCGCGGCCTTGAGCGCGTCCATGTGCTCCTGCATGACCATCTGCTCGGGGCCGTGCAAGACGAGGATGCGCGTCTCCGCCGAGACGGCCGCGGCTTTGCGGGTGGTGGGTTTCTTTTTGGGCATCGCAGGGTTCGTTTTAACGTCAACGCCAAGTCGCCAAAACGCAAGGGCGACGAGTCTTTAAGAACGCGTACAAGAGTGCCATCAATAGCCGGAGACCTACGGGCTCCGGACGCGAAAGCAGTTGTTTGTGGTGACGCACAGTCTATTCTCTTGTCCGGCGTCCGTAGGCCGCCGGCTATTGT
>JBMYUK010000085.1:0-8547 GCA_049605275.1 Phycisphaeraceae bacterium | reverse complement strand
TTGTTCCCCTCCAACAACGACTCACTATACAGCATCTGTTTCCCCCGAAAATACGCTTCCGGATCCAAATAGAACCGCTCCGCTCCCACCCCACCCACATTCCGAATCAGCGCCTCGACCGCCGCCGACGAGCCGGGGTAGTCCCGGATCACGTTGCGGTACATCGTGATCGCGCCGCGCCGCTGGCCTCGCTTCTCGTACCACCGCGCGGTGACCAGCTTCTTCTTCGCCAACGACTCGTCGATGCGGACCATCAGCGCCTCTGCCCCGATCTTCTCCGCCGCGGCCGGGTAGTCACGCTGATACTCGCGCAGCCGCTGCGCCGCGTCGGTCAGACCCGACGGGTCGAACTCCGGCCCCTTGTATTTAGCCAGCGACGCCTGGATCAGCCGAAGCATCGCCCACTCGCGCTGCCGACTCTCGGGGTAGTTCAGCAGGAACAGGTCGTATGCCTCCGAGGCCATCTCCATGTCGCCTTCGTCGAAGTAGTAGTCGCCGATGTCGATGCTGGCCCGCTCGCCAAGCGCGCTGCCGGGCAAGCGCTCCTGTACGCGGATCAACAGCTCGATCCCCGTGTCGTCCGCATCGAATAGCCGGATGCCGACCCAGCGCCCCTTACGCAAAAGCCCGCCGGTGAACAGCTTGGCGATGTCGTACTCCCGCTCGATCGCGACGCGGTACTGCTCGGTCCCGGGGTACAGCCCGATCACCAGTTCGTAATCCGTCAGCGAGCGGTAGTAGTCGCCCTGCGCCGCGATCGCGTCCGCCTTCAGTAAAAGTGCCTCGGCCATCAGGTCGCTGCCCGGATTCGCCTCGATCCAGTCCTCCGCACGGTCCTCCGCCTCGTCCGCATCCCCCGACACCAGCACCCGGCGGATCAGCTGCAGCTGGCCCTTCGGCGTCGCGGGGTCCGGCTCGGCCAAGCGCTCAAACACCCCGTCGTCATTCAACTCGTGCGTCGGCTGCGCGATCGCCGCGCCAGGCCAACACGCCCACGCCATCGCCAGGCACGCCGCCAACCGCCAACCCCGCCGCAACTCGCCGATCGCTTTCGTCACAAAGACGATCATACGCGAGCCCACGCCACTCCCGCAAAATCGAGACGGCCCGCGCGTGCCACGCCTCCGACGCTCCGATACACTGATTACAGGATCAACGACGACGCAAGCAGGAGCCAAGCCATGTCCGGAATCGACGACCGCCGCAAAGGGATGGAAGCCAAGCTGCACCAGGACGGCGAACTCAGGTTCAAGGTCAACAACCGTCGCAACAAGCTGCTCGGGCTCTGGCTGGCCGAGCGGTTCGGCCTCGAAGGCGACGACGCCAAGGCCTACGCCAAGACCGTCGTCCTCGCCGACTTCGAAGAGCCCGGCGACGACGACGTCCTCCGGAAAGCGCTGCTCGATATCCAGGAACGCGACGCCAACATCGACGAGCCCACCCTCCGCGCGAAGATGGCCGAGCTGCTCCCAGTCGCCCAAGACCAGGTCTTCTCCGAGGCGGAGTAACCCCGCCGCCCCACGTGACACCTCTGATCACTACTCCGACGCGCCGACGAACTCGACCCACAGCGAGCGGTACCTCGCATCGAACGTCAGGCGAAAATCCTTTAAGAGCTGTCCGCCGACTCGCCCAACCGGATAATCCACGCGCCTCGGCTCGCGCGTCTTGGGCTCGAAGGTCACCGGCACGCCGCGCAGATTAAATCCAAAAATAGCCAGCCGCTCCAGCCAGCCCGACCGCGTCTCGATGTCCCCGCCCACCCCGCGAGCGATCCCCTTGCCCGACGCACCCGTCGCCAGGACACCCGACCAGGACGCCACCGACATCGGCAACGACACCGTGTTATCCGCCCCCGTATCCAGGATCAGCACCACGTCCTCGCCGTTCGCCAGCGTCGCCTTCACCGCGGGCAGCCGGCTGTAAAACGTCAGCTCGACCTTCTCTGCGCCCTTCGGCGGAACGAACGTGCTCCGGTTGTAAACGGTCAGCTCACCCCGCCGATAGTCCACCGTAAACGGGTGCGGCATCAGCGAGATCGACCCGATCAGACCGGCCGGGCTCCGCCCGATCCCGCGCATCAGCCGGTACATGCTCAGCGACCCCGCGCGATCGACCCCGAGGTCGAGGTCGCCGATCGCCAGCGAATCGACCGCGTGAAACGAGAACGACTCGGTCCCCCCGATGCCGACGGTCCGCCCCTCGCCGATCTTGTCCAGTTGCAGCCGGGCGACGACGCCGCGGTCGATGATGTTCAGCGTGCTGCCGGTGTCAAAGAGCATCTTCCCGCCGCGTCGACCGTTGATCGTCGTGTCGACAAAGAGATAGCCCTTGTCGTTCATTAGCGGGATGCGCAGGGCCTTGGGCAACGCGTCGTCGTCGCTCAGCGAATACGCAGCCCGCGTCTGTGTCACAAGCGTCCGCTGCGTCGGCTGCCCGCAACCGACCACCAGCAAAACCAACAACAGCAGCAAGACCGTGTAACGCATCAGAGCATCCTACTCGGTTCGATCGCAGGCGCGCTCAACCAACAGAAGCCCACGCCGATGCGGCGTGGGCTTCGACCCGCGACAGACGTCTCAGCGCTCGGGTCGGTGCTCGTACAGCTTGAGCATCGGCGCACATTCGATCAGTTCGGACTCCACCCGCCCGTCATCGTGCAGCGTGTGCAAGAAAAACCCCGT
The DNA here is from genome assembly GCA_049605275.1 of Phycisphaeraceae bacterium. Taxonomy (GTDB): domain Bacteria; phylum Planctomycetota; class Phycisphaerae; order Phycisphaerales; family Phycisphaeraceae; genus JAHQVV01. The sequence continues at coordinate 5,863 of JBMYUK010000085.1, read as the reverse complement.
CTGCTTAGGCATCGGCGGGTTCGGCAACCCCGGCGCATGCACCCAAGTCCCCGACGCGGGCGGCGCCCAGGCGATCTTGACGCCATCGATTTCGGTAAGACGCGTTTGATGAACGTGGCCGGAGCAGATGAGTTTGTTATTGCAATAGTCGAGTTGAGTCCAGGTAGCCAAACGCCCCTGTTCAGACCCCAGCCAGTAGTTTGCATCAGCATTATGCGGTTCGTCGATCTTATTGATCCAAAGTGGGCTGTGCAGAAAGCTGGCTACATGCTTCGTCATAAAGCGTTTTTCACCCCACATCAGCCAAGTGTTTTCTGCTTCTCTGGCACTGAGCTCACTTCCAATAAGCATGCTATTCAGGCCAATGATGATCCATCTATCAAAAGATGCTTCGTGTTGGCTGCCAAATAAATCAATCCAATTCTCTGCACGTTTATCCGTGACCTTGCCATCCGGTAGGTCTACGAAATTTCCCACATCATGATTCCCCGGCACCGCGAACCAATCGCCTTCGATTCGCTCTTCTAACCACCCCTTCGCCCATTTCAACTCCTCAATCGAGTCCCACCCATCATCCGTGACATCCCCGCTGATGACAACGAGATCGGGCTTCATCTCGTTGATCTTTTGAAAGATCGGCTCGACCTGCGTCTGGCGTGTTGGCACGCCTGACTGCAAATGCAAATCCGAAGTGTGGGCGATGGTGGGCATGGATTAACTCCAAGCAATAAGACGATCACAATTCGATTTTATAACCGCAAAGGCGCAGAGTGCGCAAAGGAAAGCAAATAGGCCTGCTGCCTTTCTTTGTGCCTTCGCGTCTTTGCGGTTCAAAAACGAACCACTCAAAAACTCATTCCCACTCGATCGTCGCCGGGGGCTTGGACGAGATGTCGTAGCAGACGCGATTCACCCCGCGGACTTCGTTGATGATGCGGTTGCTGATCGTCGCGAGCACATCGAACGGGATGCGGGCCCAGTCGGCGGTCATGAAGTCCTGGCTTTCGACGGCTCGGATCGCGACGACCTGCTCGTGCGTTCGGCCATCACCCATCACGCCGACCGCTTTGACCGGCAGCAATACCGCGAAGACCTGTGCCGTCTTGCGATAGAGGTTGTTGGCGACGATCTCTTCGAGCAGGATCTCGTCGCAGTCACGCAGCAGGTCCAGCTGCGCTTTGTTGACCTCGCCGAGCACGCGGACGGCCAGGCCCGGGCCGGGGAAGGGGTGTCGCCAGACCATCTGCTCGGGCAGGCCTAATACCAAACCAAGCTGACGCACCTCGTCCTTAAACAGGTTGCGGAGTGGTTCGATGAGTTCGAAGCCGAGTTCTTCGGGCAGCCCGCCAACGTTGTGGTGCAGCTTGATGTTCGCGGCGGTACCGGCATACCCATGGCCTGATTCGATGACGTCGGGGTAGAGCGTGCCCTGTGCGAGGAACTTGACGCCGTCGATGTCCTTGGACGCTTCTTTGAAGACATCGATAAACCGGTGGCCGATGCGGGTGCGTTTTTCCTGGGGGTCGTCGATCCCGGCGAGGTCGTCGAGGAACTGTTTTTCGCTATCTACGACGCGTAGGTCGATATCGAAGTGGTCGCGGAACATGCTCTCGACCATCGCGCGTTCGCCTTTACGCAAGAGGCCGTTGTCGACGAAGATGCAGGTGAGTTGTTTGCCGATCGCGCGGTGGAGCATGGCAGCGACGACGGAGGAATCCACGCCGCCGGAGAGTCCGCAGATGACCTGCGCGTCGCCGACGCGTTCTTTGATGGATTGAGATTCGTGTTCGAGGTAGTCGGCCATCTTCCACGAGCCGTCGCACTTGCAGACTTGGAAGAGGAAGTTGCTGAGGATGTCCGTGCCGTGGGGCGTGTGGGTGACTTCGGGGTGGAACTGAACGCCGAAGAAGGGCTTGGTCTTATGCTTGACCGCAGCGAAGGGACAGGTGGGCGTGGTGGCGAGTGGAGTGAAGTCGTCGCTGAGCGAGTTGACCTGGTCTCCGTGGGACATCCAGGCGGTGGTATGTTCGGGGACGCCTCGCATGAGGTCGGCGTTGTCGGTGATGTGGAGCTTGACGCCGCCGTACTCGCGGGCCTGCGCGTTTTTGACATCGCCGCCGAGGAGGGTGCATCCGATCTGCATGCCGTAGCAGATGCCGAGGACGGGGACGCCGAGATCGAAGAGGCGCGGATCGCAAGTCGGTGCGCCCTCTTCGTAGACCGACGACGGCCCGCCGGAGAGGATGATGCCCTTGGGGTTTAGCGCTTTGAGCTGCTCGAAGGTGATGTTGGGCCCGACGAGCATGGAGAAGACCCCGGCTTCACGGACCCGCCGCGCGATGAGCTGGACGTACTGGCTGCCGAAGTCGAGGATCGGGACGACCTGGCCGCGAACCGAGGCGGGGATGTCGGCGATGGCTTGTTCGGTGGCGTCGGTGGGCATGCTTCAGGTGCTGGTCGGATCGATGAGGGCGAAACGCGGAATTCAAAATCATAGCGGATCATGATTCGAGGCGTGTTGGCGGTACTGTTTAGGATGAGGGTTGGTGTCAGGTGATTTGTGGTGATTACAATGCGAAGATGTACCGATACGGTTTGTTCATCGCGTTGTTCTTGGCGTGGCCGATGTGGGCGGCACCCGAGTTTTCGGAGGCCGATCGTCAGCGCTTGGCGGACGGGACGACGGATCGCGATGCGAACCTCGACGAGCAGGACGGTTTTTACGTGTTGATGCGCAACGCGTCTACGTGGCAGGGCGATGACTTTTCGGGCGATGCGGGGGCCGCGGTGGCGCCGTTACCGGACTACGCGTTTTTGGGCAGTAAGTCGGAGCAGGCGCGGGGCAACGTGTATTTGGTCGAGGGTTGGCTCGCGGGGGCGGACCGCTGGCCGACGGCGGAGAATCACAGCCGGGACGCGCTTTTTCGCGCGGGGCATCCGGACTGGGGCGATCGGGTGACGCGTTGGACGATCGCGACGCAGAAGGGCAACGCGGACGCGACGGTGCTCGTGTTGTTCAACGATCCGAACGCTCGGATCAAGCCGCCGGCGCGGGGGAGTCGGGTGCGGGTGGCGGGTCGGTTCTATAAGTTGTGGACGATCGATTCGGCCGAGGGCACGCGGTTTACGTATCCGGTGTTCGTGGCGGGGGCGTACGAGGTGGTCGAAGCGGGCGAGGCGGCGGGCTCGGGCGGGTTCAGTATGCAGGCGGCACTTTTTTCGATCGCCGGCGTGGTCGCGGTGTTCTTTATCATTCGTTGGATGATGACCCGGATGCAGGGCGGCGGCGGGCAGCGCACGCGCGAGTACATCGACGCCAGGCGACGCGAGCGCGAGGAGCGCGGCGGCGGCGACGAAGACGACGAAGCGATCGACGACCTGCCGGACGACCCGGTCGCGGCGCTCGACGTGTTGCGGCAGAAGCACGAGACGCAGTAGCCGACGGCTCGGTGTCTTTGCGACGGCGACGGGCTGCGCGACGCAAGTCGCTAGAATTGCTCGCATGTCGACCGTTCAACTCACCATCCCCGGCCGGGACCACACCTACCCGATCGTCATCGAACCCGGCGCGATCGATTCGCTGGGCGAACGCCTGGCCGAGCTTGCGCCGCACGCCCGGGCCGCGGCGATCATCGACCAGAACATCGAAGAATCCCACGGCCGAGTCGCGCTGCGAGCGCTCAAGCGCGGCGGCTTCGACGTCACCGTCGGCGTCGTGCCCGCCAGCGAAAAGCTAAAGTCCCTCGGCACGGTGGAGGAACTGCTCAACGTCCTGCTCGACGCTCGGCTCGAACGCAAGAGCCCGGTCGTCGCGATCGGAGGCGGGATCGTCGGCGACACCACCGGCTACGTCGCGGCGAGCTACCTCCGCGGCGTGCCGTTCGTTCAGGTGCCCACGACGCTCTTGTCCATGGTCGATGCGTCGGTCGGCGGAAAGGTCGGCGTCAATGTGAAGCAGGGCAAGAACCTCGTCGGCGCGTTTCATCAGCCGGTCTTGGTGTGCATCGACACGGACGTGTTGAAGACGCTGCCGGACCGCGAGCTTCGTTGCGGTTTGGCCGAGTGCGTGAAGCACGGGGTGATCCGCGATCCCGCTCACTTCTCGTGGATCGAGGACCACGTCGACCGCGTGCTGAGCCTCGAGAGCGACGCGCTGGTCGAACTGGTCGAGCGTAACGTGCGGATCAAGGCGGCGGTTGTGATGGAAGACGAGAAAGAGCGGGGCGTTCGGGCGCATCTGAACTTCGGGCACACGTTTGCGCACGCGATCGAGGCGAGTCCGGTCGCGGTGGCGAAAGCGGCGCAGCCCAAGCGTCGCCGGTTTGCTCCGCCGCCGCGGTTCGAGGTGCCCAAGCCGCCGCCCGAGTCTTATGCCTACGACGGGCCCTACGCGCACGGCGAGGCGGTGTCGCTGGGCATGGTCGCGGCGACGAGCCTCGCGGTGTCGGCCGGGCGTTGCGAGGGCGCGGTGCTCGATCGGCTCGTCGCGCTGCTCGACCGCATCGGGCTGCCGACCTCTAGCGATCAACTCGCGGAGACCGATCTGTTGCTCGGCCTCATGCAAGCGGACAAGAAGGTCAAAGACGGAAACGTGCGCTTGGTTCTGCCCGACCGCCTCGGTGCCGTGAGCATCGTCGACGAGACGCCGGCTGAAAAGATCGCCGCGGCGTGGGATGCGCTTCGTGTTTAGGGTTTCGCGCGGCTCGTTCTCTGCGGCAAATCGGGCCGATACAATGTATCGATGCGTTTGGTTCGCCGACATGACACCTCGCCACGCGTGGAGATGATGCCGCTGATTGATGTGGTGTTTTTGCTGCTGACGTTTTTCATCTACGCGATGGTCGTGATGGTTGAGTTGAAGAGTTCGGGCGTGGCGCTCGTGTCCGTCGAGGGCGCCTCGCAAGCGGTGGACGAGCGGATCGTGCTCTTGGAGGTCGACGGCGGCGGGGGCGTGCTGATCGACGGCGAAACGGTGGCGGACGACGAGTTGGACGGTCGATTGAGAGAGTTGGCGGGTCGAGCGGATGCGCCGCCGCTGGTCGTGACGCTGCAGGCGGTTGACAGCCCGATCGACCGCGGCCCGGGCCTGATGCGTCTATTGGACCGAATCCAACAAGCGGGGGTGGTGGACATCCGCCTGCCGAAACTCGACGCGGACTAATGCGTCTAACCAAAAACTTCCGCGGTAAATAGCCGGAGCCCTACCGAGCACCGGGCTCCGGACACGGAAGCAGTTGCCTGATACGACGAGCCGCACGTGCGCTCGTCCGGAGCCCGTAGGTCTCCGGCTATTGAAGCAAGAGTAACGCCCCATGAAGACCGCGCGTGACAACCTGCTGCTGATCGCCGCCTTCGCGGTCGCGGTGCTGTTGCACGCGGTGGCGTTGCCGTGGGTCGGCGCGGCGGTGGGGGAGCAAGAAGTCGAGCCGCATTTCGACATGGGGATCACGCGCTTCGAAGCGGACTCTTTTGCCAAGGCCGGTGAAGACGTCATCTATCGCGTCGAGATTGAGCTGTTGAGCGATCCGCGTCTCGGCGGGATGGATACGTATCCGCACACGAACAGCCTTTCGCTCTCTCGAGATCGTTCGTTTGACGACGAAGACGCTGTCGTCAACGAACAACTCGCTGGGACCGTTCCGCATCCCAGGTTTCCGACGTATCCGATCGACGCCGATGGGCCCTATTGGTTGATCTATCGACTCGATGCAAACGCGCAAGTCCCGGACAGCGATCGCTCCAACAATACCCGTGTCGCGCCTGTTTACATCGACGGCCCGCAGCGTCCCGAACTCTCCGTCGCAACCTTCGACACCCCCGAGCGCGCGGTGGCTGGGGGATCGATCCTCGTCGACTTCGCGAT
>JBMYUK010000084.1:0-8688 GCA_049605275.1 Phycisphaeraceae bacterium | reverse complement strand
CGTGCAGCAAAAAAGCCCACACCGGATCGGTGTGGGCTTCGTGAGATAGAATGCTGGGTGTGGTCAGCGTTTGGAGAACTGGAAGCGTCGGCGTGCGCCGCGTTGGCCGTACTTCTTCCGTTCGACCTTACGGGCGTCGCGGGTGAGGTAGCCTTCGTCGCGGAGGGCCTGCTCGAGTGCGGGGTCGTAACCCTTGAGGGCGCGGGCGAGGCCGAGCATGACGGCGCCGGCCTGTCCGGTGATGCCGCCGCCGGTGGTGCTGACGAAGATGTCGAGTTTGCCTTCCATGCCGGTGGCCTTGAGGGGGGCGAGGCACTGGGCGCGGTGCTGGGGCTCGGAGAAGAAGTCGTCGACCTCTTTGCCCTTGATGAGGTACTTGCCTTCGCCGGGCTTGACGCGAACACGCGCGATGGCGGCCTTACGTCGGCCGGTGCCCCAAACGAATCCGCCGGCGTCGGGCTTGGCGGGCTCGGCGAGGGGGCGGGTCTGCTCGGCGGGGGCTTCTGCTTCGGCGACGGCGGTCAGGCCGGTGTCGAGGGTTTCGACCGCGGTGTCAGCGGCGTCGGCGGTGTTGTTGTCTTCTTCGGTCATGCGTTCGGCTACCGGTAGTCAGGTGATGAGGGTCGTGATCGGTCGGAGTGGGTCGAGTGGTTCGGTATGAATCAGGCGCTCTGTAACGCGAGCGGCTGTGGGTTTTGTGCGCTGTGCGGATGATCGGCACCGGCGTAAACCTTGAGCTTGAGCGACATCTTCGTGCCGAGTTTGTTCTTCGGCAGCATGCGTCGGACCGACTCTTCGAGGAGCCGCTCGGGGTGCTTAGCGAGAACCTCGCGGAAGGTCTTGACCTTTCGGCCCGACGGGTGGCCGGAGTAGGTCTGGTGGATCTTCTGGTCGAGCTTCTTGCCGGTGACCTTGATCTTCTCGGCGTTGGTGACGACGACGAAATCACCCACGTCGTGGTGCGGCGTGTAGGTCGGCTTGTTCTTGCCCATGAGGATCATGGCGATCTGCGTGGACAGTCGGCCGAGCACCTGGTCGGTCGCGTCGATGTGGATCCATTCCTGCGGGACGTCGTTGTTCTTCGCGAGGGTGGTTTGTCGGTTCATGGCGCGTGCTTTCGGGTCGGTACGGGGGAGGCGACGGCGTCGGGTCGGCCTCGTTGGTCGGTTGAGCAAGACGCCGACCGGTCGGGTCATCGGCGTCGCGGTCGATCGAGCGCTATCGCTTGCCCTCGGGTCGGGCCGAACCCGGCCGGGGACGAACGAAATAGTGTACCGCGGGCCGCGTTCCTGTCAAGCAATCGCTCGGCGTGTCGCCACCCGTATTCGCCAGTCCGAGGCGGCTGGGCCCGGCCAACGGGTCACGGGCGAAGGCAACGCCGGGAATCGGCTATTCAGCGGGTTCGAGGTCGGCGGGATGGCCTTTCGGGCCTCTAGCGGCGGGGCCGGGCACCTCGGCGGTGGGCACGTCCTGGCCCTTGGCCATGGCCTCGATCTTGGCCTTGAGCCGGCCGCCCAGCGACATGAGTTCGGGGTCGAGCAGGGTCTCGTCGTCGTCGAAGTTCTGCTTAAGTGCCTCGCGCCAGTGCTCTAGGGCTCGCTTGGCGTCGCCCTTGCGGTAGAGGATGTCTCCCATGTGGTCGCTGAGGATCGCGCGGGTGGCGGCGTGGCGGTTGTTGGCGTTGCCGAAGCGGCGCATCGTCGCTTCGAGGAGGCGCAGGGCGTGGCTCTGGGTCGCGAGCGCCGCGTCGAAGTCGCCGAGCTTGTACTGCACCCACGCCATCGAGTCGAGCAGCGAGTGGTCCATGCCCTCGATGTCCAGGGCGCGCTGGATCATCGCCTCGGCCTGAAGCAGGTTCTTGCCCTGAACGGCCCAGCGGTAGCCGATGCCGTTATTGAGCCCGGGGTGATCGGGGAAGCGGCGGATCAATTCGATCGCGAGCGTGTCGATGTCGCCGGCGGGGTCGGCCGCGTCGAGGAAGGTCAGAACCGCGTTGGCCTGGTCGCCGGTCATCGCCGGGCCGGGCAGGACGCCCTCGCGGTCGAGCGCGAGCATGTCGCGGAGCGCTCGAGCCGCGCGCTCGGGCTCGCCGATCGAGACGCCGCGCGACGCGATCAATAAGGACCGGGCCACGCCAATGCCCATCGCCTCGGCGTGCCGTTGATGGGCGGCGTCGGCCGCGTCGGTGTCGCCGGTCATGTCGTAGAGCTGAACGAGCAGCGCCATCGCCTCGGTGTTGGTCGGGTCTTCGTCGATCGCGAGACGCAGGAGCGCGATCGCTTCGTCGTGGCGACTGGGGTTACTCAGCATGTTCACCACCCGGAAGAACCGCCCCATCGACGAGTTCGGCAGGTTGTCCGTCAGCTTGGTCGTGAAAGCGCGCCGCATCCGCTCGGCATCGTGAATGCTGCTAAAGCCGCTCTGATAATCGTAAACCAGGTCGAAGCCGAGTTCGTAGAGCAACGGGTCGCTGGGATGGTTGCTGATGACGCGGATCAACAGGTTGCAGGCCTGCTGCGGCTCGCCGAGCATCGCGATGAGCTTGATCCGCAGGAGGTCGGTTTCGCGGTCCTTGCCGAAGGCCTCGACGCGTTCGTCGGCGAGTTGGATGGCCCGGGTCGTCTCGCCCGCCGCGGCCAGCGCGCGGACGCCGAGGTCGAAACGCGGCCAGTCGTCGTCGAGGGTCGGGCCGCCGAGTGCGTCGAGCGCATCCGCTGCGTCGCCACGTTCCATGAGCAGCGCGGCGAGCGCGAGTTCGGCGTCGTCGCCGAGGTCGGGCTTGACTTCGAACGCGCGCCGGTACTGCTCGATCGCATCGGACGTTCGGCCTACCGTGGCGTACAACTCGGCCGCGAGAAGGACCAGCCAGCCATCGGCCTCGCCGGCGAACGGGTCGCGCTTCAACGCCCGGAGCACGGTCACCGGCGCATCGATGCGCTCGGCAAACGCTCGCGCATAGGCGGTTGCCCGCTCCGGTCGCTCGCGCATCAGGCCCGAGACGATCCGCATCAGGCTGAGTAGCGGCTGCGCGTCGGCGGGGTCGTCGTCGTCGAAACGCATCAAGGCGATCGCCTGACCGAGTCGCTCGGTGTCGATCGGCGCTTCTGAGAGCCAGGTCCGCACGCGCTCGACCACGCGCGACTTCTCCGCGACGCGCGACAGACCGGTCAGTAAAGCCAGCGAGCCGCCCCGCCGATCGATCGCGTCGGACAACGCCGCCGCGAGTTGATCGGCTAAGACGCCCTGTTCGACGAGATACGTCACGAGCGCAGCATGCTTCGGCGAAGCGTCGGCCGAGCTCAAATACGAGATCGCGTGACCGATCGCAGCGGCCTGAGCGCCCGATCGCAACGAGAGATACACCCGGCGAGTCGATAGCGGGTAGCGCGGCGATGGGTAGCCGGTCGATGCCGCGGCGTAGGCACGATCCGCCTCGGCGTATCGGCCGAGCGACAGCAGCAAATCACCCCGCTCCATCGCGAGTTGCGGCCTGAGCGCAGCGATCACCGACGAGGCTTGTGCGACCGCGGGCCTGCTACGGTCGTCTACCTCGAGTCGATCGAGATCGAAGGCATCGATGCCGGACGACACGAGCGATAGCCGCTCGGCCGCCGCCGACAGATACCCCGCGCGACCCAGCGCCTCGGCCCGGAAACGATCGGCGATCAACGCAGGCCCGCCCGCCGACTCGAACGCCTCGGCGAACGCGAACGCCTCGGCCAATGAACTCGACGCCGCGGCGTAATGAGCCAAACGCATCGCGACCTCGGCGTCGGCCGGATCGTTCGCGAACGCTCGGCGGAGATACGTCGCCGCACGCACCTCGTTCCCGCTCATCGCGTAGGCGATCCCGAGTGCGCGGACGACCGCCGGATGATCGGGAGCGATCGCCTCGGCGCGGCCGAGCAAGCGGACCGCGCGAAACACCTCGCCGACCGCGAGCGCCTTCTCGCTGTCGTTCAGTAGCGCAGCGGCCTCGGCGTCGAGCACGGCCGGGGCGCGATCGGCCGCACGCTCGATCGGATCGACGGCTCCGAGCGACGCGACCACCGCCGCATCATCCATCTCCGCTTTCGTCTTCGCCGCCGCATCCAGTTCCAACACCACCCCGGACGCGACCAAAAACGCCGGCGGCTCGATCGCGTCGACATCAGCCCACGCGTTTGGCGCAACGAGCGGCAGCAATAGGGACAGTGACAGCAACCGGCCTATCGCCATCCATCGATCCATCGCTTGTTCGATTCGGCTCATGCCGGGCTCCGCGGAGTGAGTTGACCCTCTACTCTACCCGCGAAAAGCCTTACGGGATCACTTTATTCAGCGGATAGCTGACCAGCCCCGTCGCGCCGGCCCGTTTCAGATCGGGGATCAGGTCGCGCTCGATCTTCTCGTCCGTAATCACCTCGACCGCCGCCCAGTCGTTGTCCGCCAGGTCGTTGATCGTCGGCGAGTGCTCGGCCTGAAGCAGCGCCAACACCTCGTCGAGCTTGGCCCGCGGCACGTTCATCTTCAAACCGACCTTCGTCCGCGCGGCGATCGCACCCTGCAACAGCAGCGCGAGGTCTTCGATCTTCTTACGCTTCGCCGGGTCGGCCCACGCGTCTTGGTTCGCGATCAGCCGGGTCGTCGACGTGAGCAGCGTCGCGATCACACGCAGGTTATTTGCGCGCAGCGACGAGCCGGTCTCGGTGACGTCGACGATCGCGTCGACCAGACGGGCCTTGACTTCGGTCGCGCCCCAGGAGAACTCGACCTTGCGGACATGGATGCCCTGATCGTCGAAGTAACGCTGCGTCGTGTTGAGTAGCTCGGTGGAGATGACCTTGCCCTCGAGCTGTTTTGGCTCGGTGATGCCACCCTCTTCGGGAACCGCGAGCACCCAGCGGACGGGCTTGCCGGTCGCTCGAGAGTAGGCGAGTTCGCAGACTTCGTGGACGTCGGCGTCGTTCTCGATGACCCAGTCGTGGCCGGTGATGCCGAGATCGACCACGCCGTCTTCGACGTAGCGGGCCATCTCCTGAGCGCGGAACATGACGCAGCCGAGCTCTGGATCGTCGATGTCGGGCGTGTAAGACCGGCTGCGGAGGTTGATGTTGTAGCCTGCGCGATCGAAGAGATCGATCGTCGGCGATTCGAGCGAGCCCTTAGGCAGGCCGATGGTCAGCAGGGGGCGGTTGTCTTGCGCCATGGTGTTCTCTCACGTCGATCCGGCACGCCGCGCGACGCGCCGATCGCGTCACTTCTTCTTCGCGACGCGCTTCTTCGTGACCTTCTTCTTGGTTGTTTTCTTCTTCGTCGATTTCGCGGGCGCCTTCTTCGCGGCGGCCTTCTTGGACGCGGGCTCGGGCTGGGGCTCGGTCGGCGCTTTTTTCACCGGCGGCGTCGGCGCGGGCGTCGGGATCGTCACACGCTGGCTATCGGCCCACTCCTGCAGCGCAAGGTACGCGGTCAGCGACTCGTCGGCCTTGACCTGTCGCGACAGCCACGACTCGGCCTCGGCCGGGGTCGTCCCGGGCTCGAACACGCCGGCCTTGACGAGCAGCGTCAGCAGGCGATCGTCCACCGGCATCGCGTGCGCACCGAACGCCAGCAGCGCCACCCTCGCGGCCACGAACGGCGGGATGCCCGGCAGCGTGTCGAGATACTCGCGCTGCTCGCGCTTGCTCCGCGAACCCAGCGAGGTCATCTTGTAATCGTGCTCGCGTTCGAAGACCTCCATCATCGACTGCAGCAGACGGATCACGCGGTGCTGCGCATCGGGGTATCGCACGCCGATCAGCTCGATCACCTCGTGCGTCAGCGAGACACGCAGCTCGTTGAGATCGACGACCTGCGCCATGATCTTGCCGAAGGCCGAGTCCGCCTGCCGCACGGTCGCGTTCCAGACGAGGAAGCTGAACACCAACTCGGCGATCGGCTCCATCTCGTCGGCCTCTTCGCCGCTGTACGCCGACATCGCCTTCTTGAGAACGGTCGCGAAGGCTTTCTCTTGTTTCTTGGTATCGCTTTTTGCCAAGGGTGTAGGTCCTGGATGTTAATTGGGGGGGTGTTGGGTTCTTAGTCTGCCTGCTCTTGGTCGGTCTCATCCGCTTCGCGGGCCTTGGCCTCGTCGATCGCCTGATAGACCCGCTCGGCCTGCTTCAGCGACTGATCGAGCTCGAAACTCAGATGCGGCACAACACGCAGCGCGACGAGCTTCTTCACCTCGCTCTGGATATGGCGGTTCGCCGCCTTGAGCCCGGCGACCGTTCGCTTCTCATACTCCTCGGGCAACACGGACACCGCGATCGTCGCGCGCTTCATGTCCGGGCTCACATCCACGTCGATGATCGACACCAGCCCGCGGATACGCGGATCGCTGAGACGCCGCTGGAGCACCTGCGCCAGCGCCTTGCGCAGCGTCGACTCGACTTGTTCGATCCGATGGGTCATAGCGCTATTTGCCCTCAGCCGTAAGCCTTTAGCTTTAAACCATCAGTCATCGCACGGGATCGATTGAGTGGCAAACAGCTAAAGGGAACAGGCTCAATCCAGCGTCCTTTGCACCTCGATGACCTTGTAACACACCAGTTCGTCGCCGGGCTTGAGGTCCTCGTAGCCGGCGATGCGGATGCCGCACTCGGTGCCGGCGCGGACTTCCTTCGCGTCGTCTTTCACGCGGCGGAGCGTCTCGAGCTCTCGCCCCTCGGTGACGACCGTGCCGTCGCGGACGACGCGCATCTTCTGGCCCTTCTGCACGACGCCGTCGGACACCATGCACCCCGCGATGTTGCCGAGCTTGCCGATCTTGAAGACCTGCTTGACCTCGGCCCGGCCGATCTCTTCCTCGGTCGTATCCGGCGCGAGCATGCCTTCCAACGCCTTCTTCACGTCGTCGATCACCTCGTAGATCACGCGGTACTGACGCACCTCGACGCGGCGTTCGTCGGCGATCTCGCGCACCGCCGGGGTCACCGCCACGTGGAAGCCGATGATGACCGCGTCAGAAGCGTCCGCGAGCAGCACGTTGCTCTCCGTTATCCCGCCGACGCCCGAATCGATCACGCGCACCGCGACCTCGTCGTTGCCGATCTCTTCGAGCGATTTTCGAAGCGTCTCGACCGAGCCCTGCACGTCGGCCTTGATGACGACGTTGAGGAAGTTGGTCTTGCCCGCCTGGATCGTCGCGGCGAAGTTGTCCATCGTGACCTTCGTGCGGCTGGCCTGGGCCTGAGCACGCTCGTCGTCGCGGAACTGTCGAGCGACGCCCTCGGCCTTCTTGAGGGTGTCGGTGATGTAGAACTTGTCGCCGGCGTCGGGGATCTCGTCGAGGCCGGAGATCTCAAGCGGCGTGGCGGGACCGGCTTCCTGGACCTGCTCGCCGCGGTCGTTGGTCATGTCGCGGACGCGGCCGAACGCTCGACCCGAGACGATGAAGTCGCCGACCTTGATCGTGCCGTCCTGCACGAGCACGCGACCGACCGAGCCGCGGCCGGGCTGCATCTCGGCCTCGATGACGATGCCGCGCGCCGGGCCGCCGTAGTCCGCGGTGAGTTCGAGGACTTCGGCCTGCAGGTCGAGGATCTCGATGAGTTCTTCGACGCCTTCGCCGGTCTCGGCCGAGGTCTTGATGACTTCGGTGTCGCCGCCCCACGCGGTGGGGTTGAGCCCGTGCTCGGCGAGTTGGCCGTAGATCTCCTGCAGCTTGTTCTCGTTGAAGCTCGGCAAGTCGCACTTGTTCACCGCGACGACAACGGGCACGCCGGCTGCCTTCGCGTGGTTGATCGATTCGATGGTCTGGGGCATGACGCCGTCGTCCGCGGCGCACAGCAGCACGACGATGTCGGTGACCTGCGCCCCGCGGGCTCGCATCGATGTAAAGGCGGCGTGGCCGGGCGTGTCGAGGAAGACGACGGACTTTTCTTTGTCGTCGCTGCCCTTGACGGTGACGCGGTAGGCGCCGACGTGCTGGGTGATGCCGCCGTCTTCGTGGGCGGCGACGTCGGCCTTGCGGATGCGGTCCAAGAGCGACGTCTTGCCGTGATCGACGTGGCCGAGGATCGTGACTACCGCGGGTCGGGGCTGGACATCGACCTTCTCGCGGTCTTTGAAGTCCTGCTCGACTTTCTGTGCGGCGGTCTCGTGTTCCTTGACGACGAGCTCGATGTCGCGTTCGAGGCAGATTTCCTCGGCGAGCTCGGTTTCGATCGCCGAGTTGACGTTGGCCATGATCCCCTTCTGGAAGAGGAACTTGACGACCTCGGCCGCGCGGATACCGGTCGCGGAGCTGAGCGCTTTGATGGTGATCGGCTCTTCGATCTCGACCTTGCCGCCGGTGACGAGCGCGGACTGCGCGGCGCTGCCGACGTGCCCGGACTTGTTGAAGGTCTGTCGGCGTCGCTTGACGTAGCCGGACGCGCCGCGGACCTTGGCGTCGAGTTCGTCGAGGTCGGCCTTGGACATCTGCGTCGGGCCGGTGAGTAAGGGGTCGTTGCGGCCGCCGCGTCGGTTGCTGAGCGAGCGCCGCTTGTTGCCGCGTCCGCCCGGGTCGCCGCCGCCTTCGCCGCCGCCGCCGGGCCCGCGCTTGACGCCGCCGCCCCGCGCCGGGCCGCGCGATCGGGTGACGCCCGGCACTTCGCCTTCCGACTGCTGCTCGCGTCGCGGTCCGCGCGGCCGCGGGGGCGCAACGGGCTCGGGCTTCTCGACGCG
>JBMYUK010000083.1:0-8706 GCA_049605275.1 Phycisphaeraceae bacterium | reverse complement strand
TCCCCGAATCCGAGGGGTGTTAGTGCAGAAGAATCGAAGCCATTGTGTGCCGAGATCCGTCGGGACGACAAAGCCTGCGTACCGGAGGCCGACAGATCACGCGACACGGCTTCGACCTGGTCGTCGGTAAGCGCCGCGCCGTAGGACAGCAGTTCGTCTACGGCGCTGCCCTCGGGCTTGCGAACGCTCGCGTGTTCAACGGGGCGGACAGAGAGCGCATTTCGGCCGGCGTCCATCAGCGGCTTACCCGCGATTGTTGTCGCCGCCACTTGCCCATCGACATAGAAACGAACCGCGTCGTCGGACCAACTTACGGCAAAGACCGGACTAGACGAGGAACTGCTCAAGCCCGTGCGACTGAACGCGAGCGAGCCCAGTTGCGTCTGCGATCCGCCCGCATCGATCAGGCTGTAGCGCATGACCAACGCGTCCTTGCCGCCTTCTTCGATCGATATCGAAAGTTTTGTCGATCCGCTGCCGTACAGCTCGCGCTCCAAAAGGCTGACACCGCTCGACCCAACGCCGGACATGTCGCCGAGCGTAAACAGGACCGTGCCGCTGCCCGTCTCGGAGACCCGTCGATCCGCCAGATCGTCGAAATCAACCGCAGGACGCCTGGCGAGAAGTGCACGACGATCGAACGCGTCGCCTGCGAACCGCGATCGGGTCACCGCCTCCTCACCGAGCGAGCCCAGTTGTTCATCGAGGTCGGTCACCGCGTAGGCGAAGGCCTCGCCCGAGAAAAGCATCCTCGGTTCGAGTCGTTCGACCGGCTGACGGTTCGGCTGACGGCGAAATGATCGGGACGCAACCGCGGATGGAAAGCCATACCGCATGCGGTCGCGCCGGTACGCTTTAATCCGATGCAGGCGAGAGAGGTGATTGAGGTAGTGCACCCATTTCGGCATGATTGTTTCCCGGAGATCAACCGCGGCTTGCGTTAATCGATCGCTTATCGCCAGAAGAATAGAACACCGTCGCACAGCGCGACCGAGTCACTCGAACAACGATTTGTCTCAAGTCCCGAAAACCCCTGAAATCGAACGGTCTCGTCAACAAATACTTGAAACAGCCTGCAATTTCAGAGCAGGCAAGATCTTTATAATCAGAAACATGTCTCAACGCAAGTACGAATCTTCATCATTACGATATTTTCACATGAATAAGCAAAATCAACTCATCAATTAATAGATTAATCTCTTGAAATGTTCAATTCGTTCATCTATTTAGATCTACAAAAAAGTTAAAATACGGGGATACGATCACACAAGCGAAATCGTAGCACACTCGTCATAAAAAGAGATTTAGTCTTTTATTTTGAGATATCAGTGACTGTCAAGAATTGTTTGATATTATTACGTTTCGGAATACATCTTATTTTACAATAATTTGATAGTATCTATCAGTATGCTAGAGCCATCATCTTGCAGCGGTTTATTGGAGTATTACGATGCCACATCTAAGACTGATCGGTTGGTGTGTTTGTCTCGTAACGCTAGGTGGTCTCTCGCTGAACGAGGGTGAGGTCGTCGAGGCTGGTCCGAGGTCGGCTGGTGATCCTGATCGCCTGAGCCGGTATGAAGGCTTCACCGAGCCGTCGCGTGAGCTGGTGGTCGAGTCTTATCTGGATGGGGTGCTGGAAACTCTCCATGTCAAGGCTGGGGATTCGTTCGAGAAGGACAGCACCCTGGTCAGCCTGGACGACGGGGTTCAGGCGTTGGCGGTCGAGGTTGCACGGCTGAGGTCGGAGAGCCGGGCCGAGGTCCAGATCGCCGAGGCCAGGGTGCTTGAAGCCGAGATCGAATTAGAGAGCCAGGAATCGCTCGCCCGCAACGGCAGCGCGACCGAGCGGGACGTCCGCCGTGCACGTGCAGAGCTGTCGGTGGCACGCGCTGAACTGGACCTTGCCAAGGAGAACCGCCGGCTCGCTGCCAAGCAGTTGGAGATCGAGCAAGAGCGATTGACCCTCTACACCATCACGGCCCCGTTTGATGGCGAGGTGCTGGCGCTGGCTCGGCAGGACGGTGCCGAGGAAGGCGCAGCGCTGCAACAGAACGACCGGATCATGCATATCGCGCAGCTCGACCCCATCGTCGCGCGGATCAGCCTGCCGACCGATGTTGTCCGCCGTCTCGATCTAGATCAGGCCTACCCCCTGCGGATCGGTGACCACCAGAAGCCGATCGCCGCCCGGGTCACCCAGATCGCATCGCAGGCAGACCGAGGCAGCCAGCTGATCGAGGTCAGCTTTAAGGTGGACAACACCGATGGGGCGTTGCGCAGCGGTCTGCGATGCAAGCTGGTTGACCTGTCGCCGGTGGGCGAACTGACCCAGCGGTAAAACGCCGGTCAGTGCTCCCTGCCCGCGAAGCCCAACTGCTCGTTGAGCTGGTCGTCCATGCGGTTGACCTGCTTGCGTTGCTCGTGGCCGAGGCGGTGGGCACGGCGTTGCGCGAGCGGGAACGCTTTCGCGGCCAGCGGTGTCCCCGGTGCGCACAGCTTCTTTGTCAAACGGCTGGCATAGCGTTTGACCAGCATGTCCTCGAAGCTGACAAACGATACCGCGCTGCCCGGGTCTCCCTGCCTGCCGGCACGCCCGTAGAGCTGCCGATCGATACGCGGCGAGTCGTTGCGCTCGGCGGAGATGACGTGCAGCCCGCCGAGGTCGGCAACACCCCGTCCGAGCTTGATGTCTGTGCCGCGACCGGCCATGTTGGTTGCGATCGTGATCATCCCACGCAGCCCGGCCTGCGAGACAATCTGCGCCTCTTGCTTGTGCCTCACCGCGTTGAGCACTTGGTGCGGCAGGTTGATCGCCTCGAGCATCCGGCTGACCTGCTCACTCGATTCGACACTGCGCGTACCGACGAGTACGGGCCGGCCCTTGCTATGCACCTCTTTCACGTGATGGATCAACGCCTTGTACTTCTCGTTCACGGTCGGGAAGACACGCTCGGGCAGCTGCTCGCGGATACACGGGCGATTGGTCGGTAGCGGCGTGGTGACCATCTTGTAGGTCTGCCAAAGCTCGTGTCTCGCCTCCCAACCCGTGCCCGACATGCCGCTGAGGTTGCGGTAGCCGCGGAAAAACCGCTGGAAGCTGATGCGCGCAAGGGTGTCTTTATTCGCGGTGATTTCCAGGCCCTCTTTTGCTTCGACCGCCTGGTGCAGACCCGCCCGCCAGCTGCGGTCGGGCATCAGCCGGCCGGTCGATTCATCGACAATCACGACCTTGCCGCCATCGATGACGTAGTGCCGGTCGCGGAGAAACAGGTGACGCGCACTGAGCGCCTGGCTGACCAGTTCTTCGCGGAGCCTGGCCCCCCGCCAATATCCCGCCATCCCGTCACACAGCTCCGCTAGCGCCTGCCTGCCCTTGCGGGTCAGGTCGATCTCGCGGTGCATCCGGTTGATGGTGAAGTGCTCGGCTTCGGCGAGCTTAGTCGCGAGGTCGGCGGCGACCGCGAACGACGCGAGCCGCTCGGCGTCTTGCGACTCCATCGAGATAATCAGCGGCGTCACCGCTTCATCGATCAGGATCGAGTCCGCCTCATCCACGATCGCGGTGTCCAGCGAACGCATGATCAACGCATCGGGACCGCCCTGCCCGGCACCGGCCTTGCCCTCGCGGTTGCGCTTGGCGATCAGCGCACCGGTCAGACCGGTGATCCGGCCGAGCACAAGACGATCGCGCAGATAATCCGCGGTGACCGATTTGTTGGTGCAGTAGGTGATATCCGCGGCGTAGGCCCGGCGGCGGTCGGGCGGCTCCATCCCCTCGGTCACCGCAGACACACGCAGACCGCAATACTTGTAGAGCGGCTTGAGCAGTTCCGCGTCACGCTCGGCGAGGTAATCGTTGACCGTCAACACGTGGCAGCCCCGGCCGCGGAAGCCCGCGATCACCGACGAAAGGGAACCGACCAGCGTCTTGCCCTCCCCGGTCGCGAGTTCGATAAACCGCCGCTGGGTCAGGCCCCGCCCCGCCGCGAGCTGGACCGGGTAAGGCTCCATCCCCAGCACACGCTTGGACGCCTCACGGACCTGCGCAAACGCCTGCACCATGGCCGTATCGTCGGCCCGCCCACGGCGGACCAGCGCGTGGCTGTCCGCAAGCGCTTCACGGAGACGCGCATCACTCAGATCGTTGTACGTCGAAGACTGCCCGCACACCCGGTCCGCAAACCCCATGAGCCGCGCCTTGCCGCGCTGCAGGTGCTTGACCCTGCCCGCGCCCGCGTGCCACCACGCATCAAGGCCCTTGGGCAAGGCCTCGATCGGGCTCACGTAAGCCAAGCGACGCCAGATATCAAAACCCGCGCCCGCCTGGTGCGCAAGCGCCTGCTCCACTTCGGGCTGCTGCTGCTCGGTCTGCGGTGCGGCGGGGTTGGCGGCGTTAAAGCTGGACATGGCTCGCGCTCAGCGGTTTTGCAACAGTTGACGGACGATCGTGATGACCTGGGCAGCGATCGGGCGGTCCGGCAGGCTGAAGCGCGCGACCACCGCCTGACCGGGGCGGAAGCCCTGGTCGGTCGCGTCGCCGTGGTTCAGCTGGAGGTGGACCTCGAAGTATGCCCGAGCGGTCTGTGTCGCGTTCGGATCGTCGGGGTCCATCGCGATGTCCCCGCCACCCATCATGCCCAGCGCCTGCGAAGGCAGGCGCTTGCGCCCGCTCTGGACAAACTCGGCGATCGTTGCGCGAACCTCCCGGTCCGGCTCGCCACGCAAACGCACGCGGACCTCGTCCCCGACGGCAAGCTCGCTACGCAGACGCGGGCCGACGTTCTGGTCCGCCAAGACAACGACCCTGGCCCCGTCTTCGCTGACAAGACGACCCAGTGGATCGCCTTGCCGTGCGTAGACCCCCGCGTAACCATCGAACTTGGGCGAAGACCAGCGGCCCGCGAACGGCGCGGTCAGCGTCAGGTTCTTCTCCCTGCGGTCGAGGTCAGCCACACGCACCCTCAGCGCGGCGAGCTGATCATCGATGGCCTGAGCCGTCGCGAGCTGGCCCTCGGACAGCCGCTGGTGGTATCGGGCAAGCAGCTCATCGATCTGGGCCTGCAACTCACGCCGCTCGGTTGAAAGCTCGGGGTTGATGCCCCGGGCGATCACCGCGTCCGGCTTGATCGTCGTCCCGGTGTTGACCAGGTAGACCAGCTCGCCCTCGGTCTGGACAAACAACTCGCGCTGCTCAAACGATTCGACAACGCCCTCGGCCGTCTTCCATTCCGGGACCGGGATCGCCCCAAACAGTACCACCAGTACAACACACGTCGCGACCGACCATGCGATCGAGCGGGTCCGCGTGCGCGACAGCTCGGGGTTGGTTGCGAGGTACTTCACCAGCTTGACCATCGGGACCACGGCGAAGCCGATGATCGCGGCGATCGCCATGGCCGCGCCGATAAAGAACAGCTTGTCGGCAACGAACCAGACGATTGTTACGGTGATGAAGATGCGGTAGAAGAACGAGAGGACCCCATAGAGAATTAGGACGGGGACCTCCGCCATCCCGTGCGAGGGGTTGTTTGGCCTGCGGACTTTGAAGGCGAATTTCTTGGCAAGGAAGTAGAGGTAGTCTTTGCTGCGCTGAGCGAGGTTGGGCATCTCGATCAGGTCCGAGAGGATGTAGTAGCCGTCGAAGCGGATCAGCGGGTTGGCGTTGAACAAGAGCGTGGTGACCGAGGCGATAAAGATGATGTTGAAGGCCAGCTGGTGCAGCGTGCTGGCGGGGTCGGTGTTGACCCAGACCAGCAGCGCGACCGCGGCGAGCGCGAGTTCGACATACATCCCCGCCGCGGCGATAAACGCGCGCTGCCACTTGCTGCGAAGGGCCCAGGAACTGGACGCATCGACGTAGGGGATCGGCAGGAACGCGATCAGCATGACGCCAACGGTGTGGACCTCGCCGCCGCTGTGACGCCGCTGGCCGTAACGCTTGCAGGCGACGCCGTGCCCGAGCTCGTGCAGCACCTTCGCGCCGAACATCGAGACGTAAAGCAGCCAGAGGTTGGAAGGCGACAGCACGCCTTCGCTCCCGGTCAACGGGTTGCCGAGCGCCTGGCCGATCAACAGGTCCGCCCTGCCCGACCCCGCGAGCTGAAACAGCGCGTACCCCAACAAGGCAAGCCAAAGCGCGATCCCCACCGGACCGAACAACCAGCCCAAGACCGGCGTGACCCGCTCGAGGATCTGGTCCGGGTCAAAGAGCGGGATACGCGCAAAAAGGATGCTGGCCAGGTACCCACGCACCTCGCGCTGCTTGCGTTTTTTGTACCGGTCGAACATCCCCGCCGCGTCCGCGGGAAGGTCCGCTTCGATCAGGTTGTTCGTGTAGAGCTGGCCCAGCAGCTGGATGACTTCGCCCTGTGTCGGCGCGTCGTCGGTTTCCTGCGAGTTGACCTGCTTCCAGACTTCATCGATGGTCCGCTTGCCATCCAGCAGCCCGACCACGTGGTAGTTCGTCGGGTCCAGCCGGTAGAACTTGTTGGCGGTGGGGTCGCGCAGCACGTGCCAGACACGCCCGCGGTAGCGCTGGCGATCGACCTGGACGGTCGACCTCAGCCGAGGCCGAAGCTCTCTGACGCGGTACCAGCTCTCGTGGAAGGTCGGTCGATCGACAGGCATGATCAGGTGTTGGGTTTTGGGGTTGGAGGTTGGGGGTTGGGTGAAATCGTTAACAAAAATTAGCCATTGCATCCATCGCGACGTGCTCAAGCATTCGGATCGGCGGCAAGGCCCATGGATCGAGGTTCCGGTACCTCGCTAAAACCACAGCTTCATCCGCGCCCAGTTCACCGCGTCGCGTGTCCACAGGTAGGCGTAGCTGCGTCGGCTGACATGAACCCGCGCCTCGCCTTCCACACCCGGGCGCAGCCAAGGCTTCAGCTCGTCAAGCGAGACCCGCACGCGGAAGATGTTCTGCCCGTCCACCACCTCCGCCTCGGGCTCGATCCGCTCGACCGTAAACCCGATGAACTCGCCGGGGTGCGAGACCGAGGCAAGCTCGCCACGCGACGGGCGATCGGGGTGCGTCAGCCGAGAGCGGAGGTCACCGACCCGGCTGGCGGGCACAAGCAGCTCCGCACGGAGCGCTTCGAGCGGCGCGACCTCGTAAAGCACCTCGCCCTTTTCGAGTACGCCATTGACACGCTGGCGGAGGTCGCCCTCTATCACGACACCGGAGATCGGGCTGGTCAGCGTCGATCGCTCGATGCGGTAGTCGTAAAGGTCGGCCTGGGCCTGCAGCCGGCGGATGTTGGCCAGCGCCACCTCGACGCCGGTCAGATCGCCCTCGCCCCGAGCGGCGTCGGCCTGGGCACGGAAGTCGGCGATCTGCGCCTCGATCGACGCCCGCTCGACGCGCAACTCGCTGGTATCCATGAGCGCCAGGACAGTCGCATCGCCATCGCCCTGTTCAACGCCAACCACAGGGTCGTTCACCTCGACCCCGTGGCCCAGCGACAGCAGCGTCCCCTCGAAAGGTGCAGTGATCACCTGCCGGCTAGTCGTCTGCACCGTGAAGCCGGCATCGACCGTGTCGTTACCCTTAAAAAAGAACGCGAACGCCAGGAAGACAAAGACCGCAACCGCCAGCAGCTTGGCCCAGGTGTGCTTGGAGCCGACAACAACCCCAGCACCCGCGCGCAGGGAGGTCGCCATCCGCGCCCCGAGCCAACGATCGTCCATATGGAACTGATGCAGACGCGCGGTAAAGAGGTTCGCGCCCAGCCGCAAAGCCTCGACCTCATCGAGACGGATCTCGTGGTCCGGGGGCCACTCGATCGCCATCGCACCGACGACATCATCGTGAAGACGCAGCGGCAGCACGCACACCCTGCACGGGCCGTGCTTATCGACATAACGCTTGGCCTGGCGGTTGATCGTCGTTGCGGAATCGGACTGGGGGACCAGCACCTCGCTGTCCTGATCCACGCACTCTTCCATCGCCGCTTCGAGGTCCTGCACGACCTGCATCTTCCGGCTGACGTCCTCGGTATGGCTCATCGCCCGCAGCTTCACGTTCTGGCCGGCGAGGAAACCGACCGACACTCGCGAAGCCTTCCAAAGGTCCGCCGCCTGGTTGCACAGCGCGATCGCCGCGGGCCGGAACCGCGGCTCGAGGTTCACCGCGTCGAGCAGTTGCATCGACCGCGACAGCGCACGGATGTCTTGCATCTTTTGCGCAAGCGAACGCGAGACCTGGTCGTTCGCGATCACCTGAGCCGCGAGCTGGAGATAAGCGAGCGCTCGCTGCCCCTCCGCCATCGAGTCAGTGCGAAGAAACAGACACACCGCACCCCAAGACGAATCCGACCGGTGCTCCTGGAGCGGGACCAGACAGGTGATCGCCCAGACCGCCTGACCCGTGCTGTTGTAGTGCGGGATCACACGCGGCCGATGAGCCCCTTCCGACGCGATCAGCTGCTGCGTCCGCGAAAGCCAGGCACCCTTGTCTCGATGCAGCTCGGGCTTCTCCGGGTGAACAGCGAGAACCGGAGCGCCTTCAGGCGAAAGACCAAACACCGCAGACTCAGAACCCGGCACATCCTCCGAAAGCGCACCCAACACCGTCGGCAGCAGGTGCTCAACCGGACCCGTATAGCCCGCAACACCCGAGACGGCGCTCCGTGCGGCACGCTCGAACGCCGGCCCTCGCTGCACATGGATTCCCCGGTTCATACCAACCCTTCCGAAAAACGC
>JBMYUK010000082.1:0-8709 GCA_049605275.1 Phycisphaeraceae bacterium | reverse complement strand
GCTGCTTCGCAACCTCGGCGCGACGTCTGGCCGAACGACGGTGCTCACGGCGATCCATCCGCTGCTGGTGCTCGACGCCAGTATTAATCGCGCAAACTACACGACGCCGAGCGCCGAAGCACTGGTCGGCTACCCCGGGCTGATCCGGTTTTATCTCGGCAAGCCGTTCGCGGCGTTCGCGACGCTGACCGCGCTCAGTTCGCTCGTCATGGTGCTCTTCTGCTCGTTGTGGGTGAGGCGGATCGGCACGGGCGACAGCAAGCTGATGATCTGGCTGAAGGAGAAGCTGCGCGTCACGACCGGCGGTCTGCGGACGCGACAGGCGCGCTCGCTTGGCACGGGCAATCCGATCGCCTGGCGCGAGGCGAACACGCGCGGCAAGCTGGCCGGGGGGATTGTCGCGCGGTACGGGTTTCTCGCGCTCGGACTGATCGCGCTTGGCATCCTGATGTACTACTACCACTTCGACCCGTCGTGGCAG
This sequence comes from Phycisphaeraceae bacterium, assembly GCA_049605275.1. Lineage (GTDB taxonomy): Bacteria > Planctomycetota > Phycisphaerae > Phycisphaerales > Phycisphaeraceae > JAHQVV01. Next base: position 8,228 of record JBMYUK010000082.1, on the reverse strand, counting down.
TCGGGCAAGAACGCGAAGGTCGGGTCGAACCTCGCGGCGACGACCCCGCCGATGTGGTTTCGCCAGGCGTTGACCGCGCTGCTCGTGGCGGAGGTCGTGGTCATCACGCTGGTCGCGTTGTACATGGCGGCGGGCAGCGTGTCGAAGGAGCGGGAGGACGGCACGCTGGACATCATGCTGACCACGCCGATCACGCCGCGCTATTACATCTGGGGCAAGCTGCGCGGGCTCGTGCGATTCCTGACGATGATGATCGCGCTGCCGGTCTTGAGCCTGGCGATCGTCGCGGGCTACACGCTGATCGGGCGGATGAGTCGTTGGCCGCAGACGACGGTGCTGCACGAAGAGATCAATCGCTTCTCCGGCTCGCCGAGCGGAACGCTGAACCCCGTGCCGCTGATGTACATCGAGACGCCGGTGCTGCTGCTCGTCATGCTGCTGCCATTCGTCGCGGTGTGCGTGGCGATCGGCATGTACGCGTCGCTTCGAGCCAAGGGCGTGCTGGGCGCGATCGTGCCGTCGGTCGCGATCGTCGGCGCGGGCGCGGTGGTGTTCGCGTTCTGCGGGCTGACCGCGGCGGACAACATCCCGCTCATCGGCCCGGCGCTCAACGCGTTTAGCCCGTCGACCAATGTCGTCATGCTCGTCGATCCGCACACCTGGGTCGAGGGCTTCGATGATCCGGTCGCGGTCGGGCGCGGCTCGCTCTTCTTCGCCGCGATCGTCGCCGCCGCAGGCTACGCGACCGTCGTCTGGGCCTTCATTACGACGATGGTCAAGGGCTTCGACCACACGGTGCGCAGGCTCTCGGGCACGAAGTAGCTTGAGACAATGCGGTTTTAGTCCACAGATGCCACAGATGCCAAAGATTCAAGGCAGCAAGGCATTGGCCACAAAAAAGCACAAAGCGGCACAAAAAGAAGACTGTTTGTTTTTGTCCTTTTCGTGCCGCTTTGTGGCAACATTGCCTTGCATCTGTGGCATCAGTGAAATCTGAAAACAAACCCGGCCCCTATAATGCAGCGTCGCAAGGAGTGACCTCATGCTTTGGCAGCCCGCCTTACCCGAACGCTACACGAAGATGAGCGACGACCAGCTCGCCGACGCGATCAAGGCGCGTAAGGCCGAGCTCGGGTCGGACCTCGTCATCCTCGGCCACCACTATCAGCAAGACGACGTGATCCAGTTTGCCGACTTCGACGGCGATTCGTTCAAACTCTCGCAACTCGCGGCGGAGAAAGTCGGCGAGGTCGGCGCGAAGTACGTCGTCTTCTGCGGCGTTCACTTCATGGCCGAGACCGCGGACATCCTCACGCCCTCGGCCGAGGCGGGCGACGCGAGCGACGTGCAGGTGATCCTGCCGGACATGGGCGCGGGCTGCTCGATGGCGGACATGGCGGACTACGACCAGACGATCGACGCGTGGGAGCAGCTGCACGAGGTCTTCGGCGACGCCGGGGAAAAGGTCCGCGTCATCCCGATCTGCTACATGAACTCGACCGCGGCGATCAAAGCCTTCTGCGGGATGCACGGCGGCGCGGTGTGCACGTCCTCCAACTGCGATAAGGTCTTCGATTGGGCGCTGCGCGGCGGCGATACCCCGCTCGGAGACGGCGAGTCGGTCAAGATCCTGTTCCTCCCCGATCAACACCTCGGCCGAAACACCGGCGCACAAGCCGGCTTCGACCCCGCGACGCAGATGTGCCTCTGGGACCCCAAGCAAGACCTCGGCGGCAACGACGAGCAGCAACTCCTCGATTCGACCTTCATTCTTTGGAAGGGCCACTGCTCGGTGCACAAGCTCTTCCGCCCCGAGCACATCGACGAGGTGCGGGCCGAGTGGCCGGACGTGACGGTGATCGCCCACCCCGAGTGCGCGTACGAGCTGTGTCAGAAGGCGGACCTGACCGGCTCGACCGAGGGCATCATCCAGGCGATCCGCGGTGCCGAGCCCGGCAGCCGATGGGCGATCGCGACCGAGGTCCACCTGGTCAATCGCCTAGTCAACGAAGCGAAATCGCGCGGCGTGCACGCTCGCATCCTGTCGAGTTGCCAGTGCCTGTGCACGACGATGTTTCGCATCGACCTGCCGCACCTGTTGTGGGTGCTCGACAACCTCGTCGAGGGCAGGGTCGTCAACCGGATCGCGGTGCACCCCGACGCCCGACGCCACGCGCTGACCGCGCTCAATCGGATGCTCGAGATCACCGCCGGCGTAAAAGAAAACAAGCCCGGCGAAGCAAACGCCGGGCTCGCTGGAGCTTGATTTCGACGGGGCAGCGCTTACCCCCGGCGACGCCGCTGAGCGATCGCGAGCGCTCCCATCGCGACGAGCGCGATCGACGAGGGCTCGGGCACCGGCGCGAGGCGGACGTTGTCGACGCCCGCGGATTCGGACACCTGCGACGAGTTGTTGTCGACCAACTCGAACGAGATGACGAGTTGGCTCACGTTCGACATCACTTGCTCAAAGGACAGGCTCGTCGCGAAGGTGCCGCCGGTCAGCGACTCGACCGTGTCGCCGGCCAGGCTCTCGTCCAGGAGTTCGAGGTCGATCTGGCTGATCGCGGTGAAGTCCGAGGCGTTGAGATCGAACGAGACGTTGACCCAGTCGGTGTCGGCGTCGCCGAGTTCGGGGCCGGGTCGACTCGCGGCGTAGGCGTTGAGATCGTCGGGGTTGCCCGAGATGATGATGAGCAGGTAATCGCTGACGCTCGTGGGGTTGACGCCTTCGTTGAACAGGCGGTGGTCGTAAGAGAGCGTTCCGCCGAGGAAGCCCGAGAGGTCGCCGGTGAACGCGTCGGGGGCTCGCAGGAAGGAGGCGGGCTCTTCGATGTTGTCGATGAAGCGGACGAATCCGCCGGGGTTGCCATCGAAGGCGGGGTCGAGGTCGCCGCCGGTGTCGTGGATGACGTCGGCGCTGTTGTTCGTGAGCGTGACGATGTCGCCGGCCAAGATGGCGAGGGGGTTATCGTCGTTGAACTGGAAACCCAAGGCGTTCCAATTCTCGAGCCCGCTGTCGAACGTGCTGACCACCGGATCCGGGAGCGTCGGCGGGACGAACGCCTCTGCCGAACCCGCCACGCAGACCGCCGCGCCGCAGGCGACCGCAGGAATCAATGAGCTGACCTTCATTTTCTTTACTCCGCAAGGGGTGATGCCCTCGACAACACGACCAGGCGAATCGGATAGACGGGCTTAACAATAGCCCTTAGTAGTTAGTCCTATATATACCCCTTTGGGGTGAGATTGCAAGGGGCATTTTTGAATTTTTTCATGCACGCCGCTCCAACAACGCGGCAAACACGCGTTCGTAGGGAAATCAATCCGATCGATCGCTCGACCTCCGGCCCCGAGCAGGCTAGGGTGGAGCATCCAACGCCCCGCACCGGAAACGCTCATGTCCATCTCCGATCTACGCCAGAGCTACGACGACGCCCCCGCTTTCGACGTCGGCGATCTCGAATCGCACCCGATCGATCAGTTCAACAAGTGGTTCAAGGACGCACAGGACGCCGACATCTTCGAGCCCAATGCGATGACCCTCGCCACCGTCGATCCCGACGGCCGACCCGACGCCCGTATGGTGCTCCTCAAGGACGCGAGCGACCGCGGCTTCACCTTCTTCACCAATCTCGACAGCACCAAGGCCCGGCAGATCCGCGACAACCCCGAAGCGACCCTCGTCTTTTACTGGGACAGGCTCTACCGCCAGGTCCGCATCCGCGGCTCGGTGACGTGGGTCAGCCGAGGCGAGACGCGCGCGTATTGGGAGACTCGCCCGATCAAGAGCCAACTCGGCGCGATCGCCTCCGACCAGTCCCGCACGATCAAGGACCGCCAACAACTCGAAGACGCTTTCAAGGCCGCGCTCGACCAACACGGCGTCGACGGCCCGATCCCCCTGCCCGACGACTGGGGCGGCTACCGCGTCATCCCCTCGACTATCGAGTTCTGGCAGGGCCAACGCTCCCGCCTGCACGACCGGCTCGTCTACGTCCGCGACGCCGAGGGCTGGCAGGTGAAACGACTCGCGCCGTGAGTTCTTAGAACGTGTATGAGAAGTTGAAAATAGCCGGCGGCCTACGGATGCCGGACACGAAAAACAGGCTGGGTGTCACAACATACAACTGCTTTCGTGTCCGGAGCCCGTAGGTCTCCGGCTATTGATGGGAGCTTGTCGTACACATTATTAATCCGCGCCTTTTTTCGCGCAGGCCTTCGAGCAGTACTTCACACGATCCCAGTCGCGCTCCCATTTTTTACGCCACGTAAAGTCGCGCTTGCAGACCGGGCATCGCTTGGTCGGCAGGTTTTGCTGTTTCTGGTTCGGCATAAAAAACTCAAGGCAAATCACAGAGGGCACGAAGACACGGAGGACACCCGCGGCACAGCGATCGCAGTAAAAGGCATCGTGCTCAAACAGTTGGCCCTTTCTCTGCGGTTTGCGTGCTTGCGTGGGCTGCGTGATGGTTTGTTGATTCGGCATGTTCCAAGGTCTTGCCCCGCGCAGCGATCGCCCTCGCCATGCGCGTGAACATCACGAGGTGGATCGGGTACAGCGACCACCAGTACAGCAGGCCCGGCAAACCGCGCGGCCGAAACGCGGCGGTTTGTTCGAGATAAATGTCTCCGCTGTCGTCGTCCGGACAGACTTCCCATCGGAGCCAGGCCTCGCCGGGCAGTTTCATCTCGGCGCGGAGGGTGAGTCGCTCGTAGGGCTCGACCTCTTCGACACGCCAAAAGTCCATCGCCTCGCCGGGCAACAGTTCGTCGGGGTGACGCCTGCCGCGTCGCAGGCCCGGGCCGCCGATGAGCGCATCCATCGCGCCGCGCAGCCGCCAGGCCCAATTGAACGTCATGTAGCCGCGCTCGCCGCCGAGCGACGTGAACGAGCGGAACAAGGCCTCGGCCGAGCAGTCCGCGCGGACCCTCCGCCGCTCGCGAACGATGCCCTTGCTGTCTTTGAGTTCGAGCGACTCGCCGACGCCGAACGACCCAGACCACCGCGTCTCGATGTCGCCGAGTTCGATCTTGCCCAGCGCCAGCGCGACCGATTCCTGATAACCGATCGGCTCGACCTCGGGGAATAAGCGCTTGGCCTTGTCGTCTTTGACGAGCAGCGGCTGAACGACGCCCTCGATGAGCGGGACCGCGAGGCGGTTGGGGATCGGCGTGACGAAGCCGACCCATCGCGCGGCGAGCTTGGGCGCGAGCACCGGTACGGGGACGATCAGCCGCTTGAACCCGCGGACCGACGCGTAGCCGTGCATCATGTCCTTGAAGGTCAACTGCTCGCCGCCGACCCCGACGACGCCGGCCGGCTCGCCCTCGCTCGCCGCCAACAGGTACGCGAGGATGTCGCGCACCGCGATCGGCTGGACCTTATTGCGAATCCACTTGGGCGCGACCATCGCGGGCAGACGCTCGGTCAGATAACGCACCATCTCGAAACTCGCAGACCCCGAACCGATGATCGGCCCGGCCCGAAACTCCGTCACCGGCACGCGCTCGGCCAGCACCCGACCCGTCTCCGCCCGGCTCGCGAGGTGCGGCGAAGCCCGCTGGTCGTCGTCCGGCTGCAGCCCGCCTAAATAGATCACGTGCTTCACGCCCGCGCGCTTCGCCGCGAGGCCGAAGTGCTCGGCCCCGCGCCGATCGCGCTCCGCGAAGTCCCCGTCCGATCCCATCGCGTGGATCAGGTAATACGCCACATCGATGCCATCGAGCGCCTCGGGCAGCGTCGCCGCGTCGAGCACGTCCCCCACCGCGACATCGACCATCCCCTCCCATGGCCGACCCTCGACCCGCTCGCGATCGCGCACCAGCACGCGCACCGCGTCCCCGCGATCGATCAGCCTCGGCACCAGGCGACCGCCGATGTACCCTGTCGCACCGGTCACGAGTATCCGCCGCATCAGCCGTCCTCCGTCACGTCCGAGATGAACCGGCCCGCCTTCGTAAAGATGCGGTGCTTCCGCTCGCCATCCATCTTGTCGAGGTTCTTCGTCATCACCGCCATTCGCGGATTACTCTCAAAAAACGTGCGGTGCTTATCGATGAAGCGCCAATACAAACCGTCGGCCACCTCGCACCAGTCGCCCTGGCCGTACTGATCGCTCATCTTCTTGAGGTAGTTGCTGCCGCAGACGTAAGGCTTGGTCGAGAAGATCCCGCCGTCCGAGCAAAGACCCATGCCGTAGACGTTCGGGCCCATCACCCAGTCGGACGAATCGACAAACATCTGCATGAACCAGTCGTGGGCCTGCTTCGGCTGAATCTCGCAGAGGTTCATGAAGTTGCTGACGACCATCAGCCGTTCGATGTGATGCGTCCAGCCGAGACGAAGCGCTTTCTCGATCGCGTCATCGAGCGGCGGCATGCCGGTCTGCCCGGTGTACCACTTGTCGTTCATCGTGCGGTGGTTGTCGAAGGCGTTTTTCTCTTCCTGCTCGCTCGAGTAATTCTGGTAGATGCCGCGGATAAACTCGCGCCAGCCGATGATCTGGCGGACAAAACCTTCGAGCGCGTTGAGGGGGATGTCGTTTTCCTCGGCGTGCTCGAGCGCGCGTTCGACGATCTCGTCCGGCGTGAGCAGGCCGAGGTTAATCATCGGGCTCAGGACCGAGTGGAACAGCCAGTCGCCGCGGCTGCTGAGCGCATCTTCGTAGTCGCCGAACAGGTCGAAGCGCTTGTCGAGGAACTCGCGAAACCACCACAGCGCCTGGCGTCGGGTGGTGGGGAACCAGATGCTGGCGAGGCCGTCGATCGTGCCGGGGTGATCGGCGAAGCGGTCGTTGACGAGTTCGACGACGTCCTTGACGTGGTCGGTCGGCGCGGCGTATTTCGTCTCGGGGATCGTGATTTTCTTAGGCAGTTTCTTGCGGTTCTCCGCGTCAAAGCTCCACTTGCCGCCGACGGGTTTGGCGTCGTCGTCGACGAGGATGCACATGCGTTTTCGCTGCTGTTGATAGAACCGGGCCATGAAGGGCTTGCCGTTGGAATCGTCGAGGTACTCGGCGAAGCGCTGTCGGCTGGTGAAGAACATCGGGCTGGGGCGTTCGTCGGTGTCGAGGCCGCGCTTGCCCGCGAAGGTGGCCAGGCGGTGCTCGAAAAATTTGTCTTCGATCTCGAAATGGACGAGGGTGTCGATCGCTTTGTGGTCGTCGAGATAGTCCCCGAGCTTTTGTTCGTAGCTCGGGGCTTTGGCGGAGTCGGGTTGATCGTCGAGCTTGGCGTAGTGGACGGCGAGCCCGGCGTCGCGGAGTTCGTCGGCGTAACTCCGCATGGCCGAGAGGAAGAGCACGAGTTTGAGCTTGTGGTGCTTGACGTAGGTGCAGAGGCCGCGGTCCTCGGCCATGAAGACGCGATCGACGCCCAACTCCCGGACGTGAGCGACGGGAAAGAGCTGATTGCCGAGGACGACGAGCAGGCGTTGAGCGGACGAAGCGTTGGACATGCGTGATGGAACCGGTGCGGGAAACGGACACATCAATCCTAGGCGGGCGATGGCGTGTTCGACGCTCGGGGAGTCGGGCCCTACAATAAGAAATCGGGGAAATCCTCTTCGCGAGGGAGGTGCAGCCATGCTCAGAAAAATGATGCTCAGCAAGATCCACCGCGCGACGGTGACCCGGTGCGATCCGGACTACGTCGGCTCGATCACGATCGACGCGGACCTGCTCGTCGCGGCGGGGATGCGCCCGAACGAATCGGTCTGGGTGCTGGATATCGATAACGCTCAGCGGTTCGAGACCTACATCATCCGCGGCGCCCCCGGAAGTGGTGTGATTGAAGTGAACGGTGCCGCGGCACATCTCACCGAGGTCGGGCACAAGGTCATCATCCTGACCTACGGCCTCCTCAACGAACAAGAGATCGACGGCCACGAGGCCAGCGTCGTCCTCTGCGACGAGCGCAACCGAGTCGACCAACTGCTGAAGTATCACAGCGACGTAGACCAGGAAGCGGTGCTGTAAAGCCTGAGATAACTGAGTGAACAAGGGCTTTGCCTACATGGATGCAACTACTTTTCTAAAGGAAGTCGATAATAGCATCCACGCAAACATTCAATTGGCTGATAGCAAGGCGCGTTTCTTTCTCGCTTTTAATATCGTCGGCGCGTTGATTACAGGCTCAAATCTCGTCATCGCAGAGAACCAAGAGCCCTTCTTTAGGATCCCGACAAATTGCTTGACGGATATCGCTATCTATCTCGCCATCTCTGC
>JBMYUK010000081.1:0-8772 GCA_049605275.1 Phycisphaeraceae bacterium | reverse complement strand
GCTTGCTGATACGCGGCGGGTTTGGGCATGGGTCGCGGGCGTCCTTGGTGTGTGTCGGGTCGGAGATTCTATCAGCGTCGGCCGCGGAAGACGCCGGGCGACGAACCCTGCGGCTTGTCAGAGCGACGTGCACCACGAAAAAAATGTAGGAAATCGGCTTGACAGTTCGAAAGATGGAGCATAAAGTACGAAAAGTAATTCGTGTTTTATAGTTCGCAATCGACCAGGAACCCTTACAATGACTACGCTGTTGCAAGACGCCAACACCGAGGCACAAGCCATCGACCCAAACACCGCCCAAAGCACCCCCGTCGCCGTCGCCGAGGGCGATGGCATCGGCCCCGAGATCATGCGGGCCACCCTCGCCATCCTCGACGCCGCCGACGCGCCCCTCGACCTCCGGCCGATCACCATCGGCGAGCAGGTCTACAAAGCAGGCAACACCTCGGGCATCCCCGACGAGGCCTGGGACACGATCCGCGAGACCGGGGTCCTCCTCAAAGCCCCCATCACCACCCCCCAGGGCGGCGGCTACAAGTCCCTGAACGTCAGCATCCGCAAGACGCTCGGCCTCTTCGCCAACGTCAGGCCCTGCGTCGCCTACCACCCCTTCACCGCCACCAACTTCCCCGGCATGGACGTCGTCGTCGTCCGCGAAAACGAAGAAGACACCTACGGCGGCATCGAGCACCAGCAGACCCCCGAAGTCACCCAGTGCCTCAAGCTCATCACCTGGCCCGGCAGCCTGCGGCTCTGCGAATACGCGTTCGCCTACGCCAAGGCACACGGCCGAAAGAAAGTCACCTGCTTTGTCAAAGACAACATCATGAAGCAGACCGACGGGATGTTCCGTAAAGCCTTCGAGCAGGTCGCGGCGAACTACCCCGACATCGAGCCGAACGTGATGATCATCGACATCGGCGCCGCCCGACTCGCCGCATCGCCGAAGCAATTCGACGTCGTCGTCGCGCCCAACCTTTACGGCGACATCGTCAGCGACATCGCCGCGGAGGTCGCCGGCAGCGTCGGGCTCGTCGGTACGGCGAACATCGGCCCGACCACCGCCATGTTCGAAGCGATCCACGGCAGCGCGCCCGATATCGCCGGCCGGGACATCGCCAATCCCTCCGGCCTGCTCCTCGCGGCCGTGCAGATGCTCCAGCACCTCGGCCACGGTGAGGTCGCGCAGACCATCCACAACGCATGGCTCTGCGCGATCGAAGACGGCATGCACACCGCCGACGTCTTCCAGGATGGCGTCAGCGCCGATAAGCTCGGTACGCAGGCCTTCGCCAAGGCCGTCATCGACCGCCTCGGCAAAACGCCCAGCCGACTCGCCCCGGCCAAGGCGCAAACCCAACGCGTCACCGCACCCTCCGTCGAGCCGCCCAAGCCGATGGCCAAAGAGATGATCGGCACCGACGTCTTCCTGCACTGGGATCGCTCGGACCGCGACCCGGACGTGCTCGCCAATTACCTGACGACCTTCGTCACCCCGCACTTCAAGCTGAAGATGATCACCAACCGCGGCACGAAAGTCTGGCCGCACGGCGCACCCGAGACGTTCTGCACCGACCACTGGCGATGCCGATTCGTGCCGACCGAGCAGAACATGCCGATGACCCAGGCCAAGCTCATCGCCCTGCTCACCCTCCTCGAAGAGGCCAAGATCGACGTCATCAAGACCGAAAACCTCTACACGTTCGACGGCAAGACCGCGTACTCACTCGGCCAAGGCGAATAACCGACGCAACAGACGCGGCGGCCCAGCCATCCCGCGCAGCTTGTGAAAAAATCCACCTCACCCGCCCTGGACGACCGCGACCGCGGCCCGGCAGATTCATCGCCGGGCCGCGTTTTTTTGCGCCGCCAATCGGATGCAAAACCGCTCTGGGCAAACGGCACCCACCCTACCGCAAGCAATGAAATCGAAGTGATGTTGCGACTTACCCGAATCGACCGTGGATGTAGTCTTCGGTTTGTTTTTCGCGGGGGGCGGAGAAGATTTGTTCGGTCGCGCCGTACTCGACGAGGTTGCCTTGGAACATGAAGGCGGTGGCGTCGGAGACGCGGGCGGCCTGCTGCATGTTGTGGGTGACGATGACGATGGTGTACTGCTCGCGGAGTTCGGCGATGAGTTCTTCGATCGCGGCGGTGGACTTAGGGTCGAGCGCGGAGCAGGGCTCGTCCATGAGGAGCGTGGTCGGGCTGATGGCGAGGGCGCGGGCGATGCAGAGGCGCTGCTGCTGACCGCCGGACAGTCCGATGGCGGATTGGCTGAGCCGGTCTTTGACTTCGTCCCAGAGCGAGGCTCCGCGGAGGGACTGTTCGACGACGGCGTCGAGGTCTGCCTTGCCGATCTTGTAGTGCAGGCGCGGGCCGAAGGCGACGTTGTCGTAGATGGACTTGGGGAAGGGGTTGGGCTTTTGGAAGACCATGCCGACGTGTCGGCGGAGTTCGACGACGTCGGTTTTGGGCGAGAGGATGTCTCGGCCGTCGAGCGTGATGCTGCCCTTGACGCGCGCCGAATCGATCTGGTCGTTCATGCGGTTGATCCACCGCAGGAAGGTGGACTTGCCGCAGCCCGAGGGCCCGATGAGGGCGGTGACTTTTCGGGCGGGCATGTCGAGATTGAGATCGTAGAGCGACTGGAAGTCGCCGTACCAGCCGCTGACGTTTCGAACGCGGATGGGGTCGCCGCCGTTGTGCTCGATGCCGGGCGAGTAATCGATGGCCGACTTCGCATCGCTGTGCGGCGGGTTCGCGGGGCTGGCGGTCATGGTCCGGTTCCGTTTGAAAGACGCTTGGTCGGTAAGCTGGACGATGCTACGTGCGGCGGACGCAGAAGCGGTATTCTACCGATTGCCGGCGTAAGCGTGCATCGAATTGCACGGATTTGACTCGATTTTGGATCCCCGATGAGCCTGCCCCAGATCGGCATCACGGTCGATAACCAGCGGAACACGGCCGATTCGGGGACGTACGAATCGGCGATCCGCTACAGCCGGGCTGTGGAGGTCGCGGGGGGCCTGCCGATGCTGCTGCCGCACGTTCCGGAGTTAGCCGAGGCGTACGTCGAGCGGCTGGACGGGCTGATCCTCACGGGCGGGGCCGACCCGGTGATGGAGCAGTTCGGCTGCGCGACCGACGGCCGAGCACGCCGGATCGATCAACAGCGGCAGGCCTTCGAGCTCGCGCTGCTCCAGGCGGCCGATCGCTATCGGAACCGATCGCTCGACGCCGACGACGATAAGCCCGTGCTCGGCATCTGTCTGGGCATGCAGTTGATGGCCCTGCACGGCGGCGCGACGCTCGACCAGTACATGCCCGAATCGATGGGCGACGCCGCCGCCCGCGTCCACATCGACAACGCGCAGCACGCCCTGGTCTTCGATCACGCGGACAGCGTCTTGTCCCCGTCCGATCGGCCCATCGTCTCGTCGCACCGCCAGCGCATCGCGGACGCCGGCAGGCTGCGCGTCGTCGCCCGAGCCGAGGACGGAACGATCGAGGCCGTCGACGACCCCGAGCGCCCCTTCTACCTCGGCGTGCAGTGGCACCCCGAACGCCAGGACTCGGATCCCGAGGACCCGCTAAACCTCGGCCTGATCGTCAAGCTGATCGACGCGGCGCGATCGCATCGGTCGTGACTCGATCGTAGCTCGGTCGCGCAAGATGCCTCGGGGTCTGCGTCGATCGCGCGTTACGTCGCCGCCTTTTGCTTCGCCGCGGCGCGGTCGCTGAGGTAACTCACCACGAGCACCAGCCCGACGCCGACGACCAGCGCGACGTCCGCCGGGTTGAAGATCCACGGCCACAGCCCGGTCGACGGGAGCATGTGCAGCATATCGCGCACCGCCGAATACATGACCCGGTCGTAGAGGTTGCCCAGCGCCCCGCCGAGGATCAACGCGAGCGCAACGTGATACACTCGAGCCCGCCGCGGACTCCGCGCCATCAGCACGAGGATCACGACCACCGCGACGACGCTCACCGCGATAAACACCGGCCGCATCCCCTGCCCCGTCCCGAAAACCGCGCCCGTGTTCAGCGTCAACTGAAAGTTCAACAGCCCCGGAACGACCACGATCGGCTCGTGACGCGGCACCCTTTCAGGGATATCCGTCAGCCCGACCTCCGTCGCAAGCACCCACTGCCCGGTCTCCGGCGACTGGACCAAGACCTCAGGCCCGCCCGCCTCGGCCGTTTGCACCTTGACCGGCGCACCGGCCACGTGCTCGAACGACCAGGCCTTGAGACCGAGGTCCGCCACCAACGCCGACAGCATCACGACCACGAAAATCGCCCAGGGCAGCAGACTTCGGCCCGTGCGTTCGATCGGCTTCGCGTCTGGTTGTGCGGGGGCGTGCTTGCTCATCGCGGTGGTGTGTCGCGTGCTCGACGCCGAGCGGGGTTACCAGTTGCGCTTCTTCTCGCGCAGCCGCGCAACGTCGATGCAGTACTTCGCCCAGGGCGCGAACTCCAAACGTATCCGCTGGATCGGTCGCCCCGTCTCCAGGCAAACCCCGTAATATCCCTCGCGCATCCGCAGGATCGCCTCCTCGATCTCGCGCAGCATCTCACGCTCCGACTCCATCAGCCCGAGCGTGAACTCCTGTTCGAAGTTGTCGCTGCCGACGTCGGCCATGTGCAGCGGCATGTGCGCGATGTCGCCGAGCGAAGCGTTGCGCGCGTCCTCCATGCCCTTCACGTTGCCGATGATCTCCGCCCGCCGCTCGAGCAGCAGCTTGAGAAACTCGTCGAGGTCTTTTTTCTTCAGCCCGGTCTTGACGCGTTTGAGTTGGGCGACCGTCCAGTCCTTTTCCATCTCCGCTTCGAGAGAACCCGCGGCAGGGCCGTTGGAGACGGAAGCGGGCGCGGTCGTCCGACGAGCGGGCTTCTTCGCGGCGGCTTTCTTCGCGGCGGCTTTGTTGGAGGCTGAGCTTTTGGCGGGGGTTCGCTTCGTGGTCTTTTTCGAGACCTTCTTGGCCGCGGCCTTCTTCTTAGTCACTTTCTTCTTGGCGACTTTTTTCGCCGCGGCTTTTTTCCTGACCACCTTCTTCTTCGCAGTCTTCTTCTTGGCCGTCTTCTTCTTGGCCGTCTTCTTTTTGGCGACCTTCTTTTTAACCGTTGTCGTCCTGGTCGCCTTCTTCTTGCGGACGGGCTTCTTGCTCGCGGCCTTTTTCGTCGTCGCCTTCTTCGCCGGTGACTTCTTCGCGACCCTTTTCTTCGTCGCCTTCTTCTTCGCGGCCTTCTTCTGGGTTGACTTCTTCTTGGCCACGGAACACTCCCTCCCCGATGCGGGGCGACGACGCGATCCTCATAAGATCAGAATCGCAAATTAGTTACGGCGTAAATGACAAGGCAGCCGACGCCTCCCGCCACGCGGGCAAGCGAGGGAGTGTATCCCGGTGTCCGAAAACTGGCAAATGTTGCAGGGCGACGGGTTTACCGCCCTCGCCGATCAGTCGCCGTGCTTCTTGCGCAGCCGGCCCGACAACCGCAGCAGCAGCTGGACCCGCTCGAACTGATCGCACCAGTCCTGCAACTCGGCCGCTAGCTCGTCGTCCGGGATCGGCGCGCCCGGCAACGGACACCCCGCCCCCTGAAGCTGCGCCGCGAGCAGGCGGTACTTCGCCAACGGCTTGTCGCCGTACCAGCCCACCGGCTCGAAATCCTCGGCCGCGAAGACGACCACCGGCACGCGCTTGCCCCCGCACACCATCACCTCGTTCTGCAGGTCCATGTGTTCGTCCCGGTCGCACCACCTCAGGTCGATCTTCCCCCCGCTCGCCTCGGCGATCTTCTGGAACATCGGCCCCTGGCGAACGCAGTCCCCGCACCACGCGCCAGACAACGCGATCACCCGCATCTCCCGAACCGAGGAGCCGAACACCGCTTTCTGCGTATCCGTCAGTTCGATCTGGTCGTAAACCTTCTGCCACGAGGCCCGCTGGTCATCGGTCATGCTCGCGAGATAGGCCGGCCAATCGTGGCCCATGGCGTGTTTGGCTTCGAGCAGTTTGGCGTCCATCGCATCGCTCCGTTTCGAGGTTTAAGCCGCATCATAGGCAAACCGCCGAGCCGTAGCACCGACGCGATTCCTGCGTCCTTCTCATCGCGAACCGTATACTGCGGGTTCCACCAAAACATCATCCCGAGGAACACCCGATGCGAAAGCCCCTGCTCCTGACGACCGCTCTCTTAGCGCTGTGCACCATGCTCGGCGCCGCGCCCACCGAAGTCGCCTGCCCCGATTGTCAAGCCAAGACCAACGCCGAGGCCGAGAGGAAAGTCGCCGCCGCGATGCAGGACAGCGCGTCCTTCTCCCTCTTCGACGGCGAGTCGCTCGCCGGCTGGACGCCCGACATCCCCGCCGCCGACGGCAAGCCCGACGCCAAGCCCAGCTTCATCGTCCGCGACGGGATGCTCGTGAGCCTCGGTAACCCGCGCGGCAGCCTCATCACCGACCTGCCCTACGAGAACTACCGCCTCGTCGTCGAGTACCGATTCGCCGGTAAGCCCGGCAACTGCGGCGTGCTCATCCACACCGACGTCGAACGCAAGCGGGCCTACAACAACCTCTGGCCCGCTTCGCTCGAAGTGCAGATGCAGCACCAGCAGGCCGGCGACTTCTGGTGCATCCACGAGAACATCGTCGTCCCCAACATGGCCGAGCGACGAAGCGGCCCGGCCGAGAACTGGGGCGGCAAGCGCGGCCAGTCCCGCAACATCAAGAACCTGACCGACGACAGCGAACACCCCGTCGGCCAGTGGAACACGATGCAGATCGAGACCCTCGGCGACAAGGTTCGCGTCTGGGTCAACGGCGACCTGGTCAACGAAGGCTACGACTGCACCGCCATCAAGGGTCACATCGCCCTACAGGCCGAGGGCTCGGAGGTCGAGTTCCGCAAGATCGAACTGGCCCCGATCACCGAGCTCACCGAGGCGAAGGACCTGCCCGGCGGCGAGTCGTTCTCGCTCTACGACGGCAAAACCCTCGACGGCTGGTACGCCGACGTGCCGGATGCCGACGACAACCCCGACATCAAGCCCAGCTTCCTCATCCGCGATGGGATGCTCGTCTCCATGGGCCGACCGCTCGGCCACCTCATCACGAAAAAGTCGTTCAAGGACTATCGCCTCGAAGTGCAATACCGCTTCGCCGACAAACCCGGCAACTGCGGCGTGCTGATCCACACCGACGGCAAGCGCCCACGTGTCTTGTACGACATGTTTCCCGCTTCCATCGAGGTGCAACTGCAACACAAACAGGCCGGCGACTTCTGGTGCATCCACGAGAATATTTCCGTGCCCAACATGGCCGAGCGCCGCCGCGGCCCCGCCGAGAACTACGGCGGCAAGAAGGGCCAGTCCCGCCACATCAAGAACCTCACCGACGGCAGCGAAAACGAACTGGGCGAATGGAACACGATGATCATCGAAACCCTCGGCGACAAGATCCGCGTCTGGGTCAACAACGACCTCGTCAACGACGGCTTTGACGCGACCGCCAGCGAAGGTCAGGTCGCGCTGCAAGCGGAGGGGGCGCACGTGGAGTTCCGGAAGTTGGAGATGACGCCGATTAAGGAATTGACTGAGGCGAAGGATTTGCCGAAGGCGGAGTAAACATAGGGATGCCAATATGTTTTTGTTTTACTCATGGATTCTGATTGGCGTATTACTTGCTTTCATTGCTTTTCTGGTGTTGATCAGTTTCTTTCGCGGTCGTCGGCATATACACGACCGTTCTTCAAAGCAATTCGTACACGCAAATCGTACTGAAAGTCATCGGCTCAGCGATGAGATCAGGGAGCGTAGGCGCTTACATGCCAATGAGAAGCTTAAAGAAAAGACTTGTGCTGACGAAAACGCTGACTTGAATACTGAGTGATTGGTAGGACAGGCATTCCTGCCTGTCAACAGGCCGTAGGCGTGACCTGACATCTTCTGTGAATAGGTGACATAATGGTTGTCACTTTGATTTCGTAAGCTACGCCCATGCCCGAGCCAAAACTAAGCCGAACTCATCGCCATCTCCCACACTGGGAAATGACCGGCAGCACCTACTTCATCACCTTTCGCCTAAAAACCGGTGAATTATCAATCGCTGAACGCAAGGTCGTTTTCGAGCATATTCTTGATGGACGAGACCCTTTCTATTCCCTATACGCATTGGTGGTGATGCCCGATCACGTGCACGTCCTGGTCAAGCCCAACGATCAGATCAGGCTGTCGAGAATGATGCAGGGGATGAAAGGTGTGACGGCGCGAAAGATAAATCGATCGCGCGGCTCGAACGGTCCGATCTGGTTGGGGGAATCGTACGACCGGATCATTCGGGATGAGGCGGATGCGATCGAGAAACAGAATTACATCGTTCAGAATCCCGTGCGTGCGCAAATCGTTGAGCGGTGGCAGTATTACCCGTTTGTATATCGTTGGGAGTTGTGGTGAGCAATTCGATTCGGCTACGCCGATTGACAGGCAGGAATGCCTGTCCTACCAGTCAATCTTGAAGATTCACTTCGCAGGGATCATCCCCTGCTGCCTCGCGTAACCGAACACACCACCCGCGTCGATGATGGGTTTGACTTCGCCTAAGGGGTTCAAGGTGTAGCTCTTGCCGGTGGTTTTGTTGGTGAGTTTGCTGTTGTCGATGTCCAGCTCGAGTTCGTCGTCGGTGGAGATCTCGCCTTCGATGAGGCGGGTGTCGCACTCGGCGGGTAGGAGGTAGCCGCCGTTGACGCAGTTGCGGTAGAAGATGCG
>JBMYUK010000080.1:0-8950 GCA_049605275.1 Phycisphaeraceae bacterium | reverse complement strand
ACCTCGGCGATGCGTGGTGTCAAGGTGCATCGGCGGATCGGGCGTCGCGTCGGCGGTGTGGGATTTCGGTGCGTGGAATGTGGGTTTTGACTGATTGATGGTTCAAATGCTGGCTTTTCGGACGTTGTCGTGCTCGTTACAATCATCGGCCCGACTTTGCGTGGCGTGACGGTGCGCATGGCCGATGGGATTGGGACAAGAGGCCGCGGCGTATCCATCGGGATAGACGTTCTGTCGAAGCGGTCGGTGAACGGAAGCAAGATACTATGCTCGAAACGCTCTATATCGTGACGCCCCTCATGGGCGTGGTCGGACTCATCATCGCGGGACTCGTCTTTCTGTCGATCCTCAAGTCGTCCGGCGGCACGGGCAAGGTCGCGCAGATCGGCGACACGATCCACCACGGCGCGATGACTTTTATGAAGCGCGAGTTTGTCGTGCTCGGCCTCTTTGCCGTGATGCTCGGCAGCGTGCTCGGGTTTGCGAAAGACTGGGACGAATCGATCGCATTCTTCGTCGGCGCGGTCAGCTCCTCGATTGCCGGTTTTATCGGCATGTTCTGCGCGACCAAGGCTAACGTTCGCACCGCCGTCGCCGCGAACGAAGAGGGCGCCGCCAAGGCGCTGTCGATCGCGTTCTTTGGCGGGTCGGTCATGGGCCTGACCGTCGCGTCGATGGGCCTGATCGGCATCGGCGGCCTGTTCTACTTCTACGTCGCCGGCAGCCCGGACCCCGCCCTGGGCGCACACATCATCCACGGCTTCGCGATGGGCGGCTCGCTCGTTGCGCTCTTCTACCGCGTCGGCGGGGGGATCTTTACGAAGGCGGCAGACGTCGGCGCCGACCTCGTCGGTAAGGTCGAAGCGGGCATCCCCGAAGACGACCCGCGCAACCCCGGCGTCATCGCGGACAACGTCGGCGATAACGTAGGCGACGTCGCGGGCATGGGCTCGGACATCTTTGAGAGTTACTGCGGCGCACAGATCGCCACGATCTCCATCGCAGCCACCATGGTCACCGCTTCTGGCGGCGCAAATGAGTTCGCGACCGGCCTCATGAAGGAAGGCGCAGAGGCCGTCACCGGCACGCTGATGTACCTGCCGCTGGGCATGACAACGGTTGGCCTGTTCTGCTCGCTGATCGGCATCCTGCTGGTCAAACTCGTCTCCTCGATGGACCCGGCCAGGGCGCTCCGCGTCGGGACCTTCGGCTCAGCGATCCTCTTCATCATCGCGGCCTTCGGCCTGACCTCGTTCTTCGGCGTCAACATCGAGGTCGCCTACTGCGTCGCCGCGGGTGCGGTTGGCGGCATCATCATCGGGCTCATCACCGAGTATTACACCGGCGGCAAACCCGTCCGCGACATCGCCCACTCTTCGGAGACCGGCGTCGCGACGGTCATGATCAACGGGCTGGCGGTCGGGCTCGAGTCCGTGGCCGTGCCGC
The DNA here is from genome assembly GCA_049605275.1 of Phycisphaeraceae bacterium. Classification (GTDB taxonomy): domain Bacteria; phylum Planctomycetota; class Phycisphaerae; order Phycisphaerales; family Phycisphaeraceae; genus JAHQVV01. The sequence goes on along the minus strand of JBMYUK010000080.1, from coordinate 7,504 downwards.
TATTGACGATCGCCGGCATCATCCTCGTCTCGCACGAGTTCGCCGGGCTCTACGGCGTGGGCATCGCGGCGGTCGGCATGCTCGCGACGGTCGGCATCACGATGGCGATCGACGCCTACGGCCCGGTCGCGGACAACGCCGGCGGCATCGCGCAGATGGCCGAGATGCCCGACGAAACACGCGAGATCACCGACGGCCTCGACGCGGTCGGCAACACCACCGCCGCGATCGGCAAGGGCTTTGCCATCGGCGCGGCGGGGCTCGCCGCGCTGACGATGATCGCCGCGTTTATCCAGGTCGCGAACCTGCACTTCCCGGTGCCCATGAACCTCGCGATCGACAACCCCGCGGTCCTCGTCGGCATCTTCCTCGGCGGGCTCTTGCCCTTCCTCTCCGGCTCGATCACGATGAAGGCCGTCGGCAGCGCAGCCAATGAAATGATCACGGAGATTCGAAGGCAGTTCAAAGAGATCCCGGGGCTTCTCGAAGGCAAGGCCGAGCCCGACACCGAGCGCTGCGTCGACATCGCGACGCGCGCCGCCCTGCGAAAGATGATCCTGCCCGCGGCGCTCGCGGTCGGCGCCCCGGTGCTCGTCGGCTTCACCCTCGGGGCCGAGACGCTCGGCGGCCTGCTGATCGGGGCGCTCTTGGGCTGCGTCGTGCTCGCGCTCATGATGAGCAACGCCGGCGGCGCCTGGGACAACGCCAAAAAGTACGTCGAAGAAGGCCACTGCGGCGGCAAGGGCTCGGAAGGACACGAGGCCACCGTCGTCGGCGACACCGTCGGCGACCCGCTCAAAGACACCTCAGGCCCGTCGATGAACATCTTCATCAACGTCATGGCCATCGTCGCACTCGTCATCGCCCCGATCGTCCCGCTCGGCCCGCTCTGGAACCCCGGCGAGACGGTCAAGGTCGACGACGACCACGCGATGGTCGAAATCGAGCCGATCCCGCCGACGCCGTAAGCGAACGGCCTTTGACGATTTGGAGGTTCGAGCGATCGTTCAGGTCGTCTGCCGTCGTACAATGGTGCGATAGGAAAGGCGGTCCAAATGGTTTGCAAAATCACGAAAAACGGCGAAACGTTCGCGCTTCAGCTTGATGGGGCGATGCTTGAGCGCCTGGGGATCGACGAGAATACCGAGTTGGAGATCCGTACCAGCGGGCGTGCCATCACTTTCGAGCCCGCGGTGGACGCGGCGAAGCGTTCAGCCGATCTAGAGCGGTTCCTCAAAGACACCAATGATCGCTACGGCGAAGTCCTCAAGCGACTCGCGGAGTAGCGTCATGCTATTTCTTACGCTCGAAGAAACTTTGACGATCCATCGCGATCAGATCGATCGCTACGGCGGAACGGATGAGCTTCGTGATGGGGGTTTGCTGAAATCTGCGCTCGCGATGCCGATGGCTCAGTTTTCTGGCACGTACTTGCACGAGACGCCGGCCGATATGGCCGCAGCCTATCTATATCACCTCGCCTGTAACCACCCGTTTGTTGATGGGAACAAGCGTGTAGCAGCGGTTGCCGCAAGAGTCTATCTGATGCTGAACGGTTATCGTTTCGATCCGCCGCCCGAAGACTACGAACGCCTGGTTCTAAAGGTTGCCTCTGCGGAGCTGAGCAAAGAAGACGTCGCAGTATTCATTTCTGCACATCTCAGGGAAAAGTGAACAAGTACGATTTTGTGTTATCAAAGGGATCGCAGCGAATGCCAGAGTTGATGAATCAGACGGACGCTTTGTCCCTCCCCCTTTCTCGCGCGGCACGGCACGCGGACGAGCAGCCGATCAGCGAGCTCATCAAGATGGCGCTCGACGACCCGGCGCTGATTTCGCTCGCGGCGGGGCTGGTGGATTTCGAGACGCTGCCCGCGCAGGCGGTCGAGCCGATCGTGCGCGAGATCCTCGCCGATGCGTCGAGCGCGAAGTCGGCCCTGCAGTACGGCACGACCGAGGGGTTCGCCGGCTTTCGCGCGCAGCTCTACGAGCACCTGTGTTCGCTCGACGGCGCGGCGGCCGACGCCTATCCCGGCAGCGCAGACGACGTCGTGGTCACGACCGGCAGCCAGCAGCTACTCAATATTCTGGCCGAGGTCTTGCTCGACGCGGACGACATCGTGATCGCGGGTTGGCCGAGCTACTTCGTGTACACCTCGACGCTCACGGCCTACGGCGCGACGGTACGGTCGGTCGATCTCGACGAGCACGGCATGGTGCCGGACAAACTCGACCGCTTGCTCGCGGGGCTCTCAGCGGCGGGTCAGCTGCATCGCGTGAAGATGCTCTACGTCGTCAGCTACCACCAGAACCCAACGGGCATCACGCTGTCGATCGATCGGCGTCGGCAACTGATCGATATCGTGAAGCGTTACTCGCAGATCGCCGGGCATCGCATCGTGCTGGTCGAGGACGCGGCTTACCGCGAGCTGACGTATCGGGGCGACGCGCCGCCGTCGATCAAGTCGATGGATGCTGATAACGAATACGTTGCGTTGTGCCAGACGTTTAGTAAGCCGTTTGCGCCGGGGTTGAAAACGGGCTACGGCCTGATGCCGAGCGACCTGGTCGAGGCGGTGAAGCTGAGTAAGGGCGGGCGCGACTTCGGGTCGAGCAATTTCAACATGCACATTCTCAGCCGGGCGATGGCGAGCGGCGCGTTTGCAAGACACGTCGAGGTCTTGAGGCGCGCTTACGCTACGAAGATACGGGCGACGCTCGATGCGCTCGACGAGCACTTCGCCGGGGTCGAGGGCGTTTCGTGGACGCACCCGACCGGTGGGCTGTACGTCTGGCTGACGCTGCCCGAGTCGGTCGATACGTCGCGGCCCGGGCCGCTGTTTGGTCACGCGATCAAGCAGGGCGTGCTGTTCGTGCCGGGTGCGTACTGCTACCCGAACGACCCGACGCGTAAGCCGCCGTGCCACACGATCCGCCTGGCGGTGGGTGTGCCCGGGCCCGAGCAGATCCGCGAGGGCATTGGGCGATTAGCCGCGGCCGTGCGTCGGGTGCTGGACGCGTAGGCAACCGGCGTCGTCTCTTTCGCTGTGCACACTTTGTAGCCGCTGGGCAACGCCCGGGGGACGAACCATCGCGCGTGGGCGGCGCGTCGAAAGCCTGAGGCGCCTGGTTGCATGGGGATTGCTTGACCCCAGCGTGCGACGCGGCGGCTTCGGATGCTGGAAAGCCCGAGATCGTTCACGCTGATCGAGCTGACGCCGCGGGGCATGGGGTATGATGCGTGGATGCAACAGATCAAACTCTTTGTTGGAAGCGAAGACGCGGCCGGGGAACTCGAGGCCGAGGTGAACGGTTGGATCGCGTCGTCGGGGGCGGCGGTGATCTCGATCTCGGCGAACATCGCGCCGCAATCGACGCTGGCGGGCAAGGACGCGGCGGCGATGTCGACGCCGGGCCGACGCTTCGCGGCGTCGGACCTGCTCGTGATGGTGACGTACGAGAAGGCTTGAGCGGCGGCATGGGCAAGGGCTTGACGCGAAAACGCGAATTGGACGCGACGGGGTTCGGCCGAGACCAGGACGAATTGCCCCCGATCGCGGTGGAGCAGGGCGCGGGCTTTCTCGATCTCGTCGATTGGTTCGGCTTCGCGCCGTGGGCGGGGGACGGCGAGGACCCGCGCCCGATCGAGATCGAATTGGGCTCGGGCAAGGGCACGTTCCTCGCCCAGGAAGCGCCGCTGCACCCGGACACGCTGTACCTCGGCATCGAGTGGGCGAGTCAGTTTTATCGCTACGCGGCGGATCGGCTGCGCAGGCTTCGGATCGACAACGCCCGGATGCTCCACGCCGACGGCACGGTGTTTATCCGCAATTATGTCGCGGACCAGACGGTCAGCCGGTTTCACTGGTATTTCCCCGACCCCTGGCCGAAGGCGCGTCACAACAAGCGGCGGACGTTTCAAGCCCCGTTTCTGCGCGGCGAGCTGTATCGCGTGCTCAAGCCCGGCGGCCGGGTCCACGTCGCGACGGATCACCTGGACTACTGGGCGTGGATGCAGGAGCACGCGGCGGCGGTGTCGGACGTGTACGACGTCGAGCCGTTTGAGTCGCCCAAGTCCGCGGGGCCAGGCGAGCTGGTGGGGACGAACTTCGAGCGTAAGTATCGCAAGGAGGGCCGGGCCTTCAACGGGATGGTGCTGGTCAAGCGATAACTCGGGAACCGGCCGCGCGAAAGCGGTACACTATTGCACCACACACCCCCCGCAGGGAGACAGACGATGCGAACTCGGATTTGGAAAACGCTTGCAATGGCTGCGCTCGTCGGCGCGGTCGGGCTGACCGGTTGTCAGAGCGGATCGTCCGACGACGAGCCAGAGGCGAAGAAGACCTTCCTCGCCGAACCCGTCGCCATCGTCGAAAAAGTCGACGGCGACTCGCCCGCGCTCAAGACCATCAGCTGGACCCACGTCCAAACCCAGGGCGAGTACGCCGACCTCGGCGACCCCAACATCTTCCCCGGCGAGATCGACTTCGACACCTACGACCTGGTCGTTGTCGCCCTCGGCGAGCAGCCCACCGGCGGCTACGCCATCACGATCGAGTCGCTGCAACTCACCGGCGGCGAACTCGCGATCTCCGGCAAGGTCACGACCCCCGCGCCCGACGCCGCTGTGACCCAGGCCCTCACCTACCCCTACAGCGCCGCGCTGATCGCGAATACCCAGGCCAGCTCCGTCGTGCCTTACATCGAAGACTGATCCGCGATCAACGCCCGATACGAACTCCGGTCGACGCCCCGTGTTAGCGGGGCTTTGTCATTGGGGGCGGTGCCGCAACCGGGCCGATGAGTAGGGTGTGATCTATCGCCTGCCCGATCGCGAGACGCATCCGACCCCGCGGCGCAAGCCGAGCCTGCTCGTATTGACCCACCGCGTGCCCTGCCCGCCGGACCGCGGCGATCGCATCCGCGCGTACCATCTGATTAAAGGATTGGCCGAGGCGTTCGACCTCACCCTCGCCGCCGTCGCCGACGAGCCGATCACCCCGGCGACGCTCGTCCACCTCGAGTCGATGGTCGGCCGGGTGCTGCTGTCGCGATCCAGCCCGACCCGACGCCACGCCTCCGCCGCCCGCGCGCTGGTCACCGGCAAGGCCATCACTCCCGCCGCGATGTACGACCCGTCGCTCGCGAAGTCCATCGCCCGTCTGCATCGGCTCCGGCCCTTCGACACCGTGCTGACCTACTGCACCGGCATGATCGGCTACGTCAAAGCCCTGCGCGAGGCTGTGCCGCAGCATGACTTCCGACACGTGCTCGACCTGGTCGATGTGGACAGCCGTAAGTGGGCCGACTACGCCGAGTCGACGCGCGGCCCGATGCGACTGATCTATCAGGCCGAGGCCCGCCGCCTGCGCGCCGTCGAAGCGGGCGACGTCGTCCCGTTCGATGCGCTGACGGTCATCAGCGACGCCGAGTCCAGTCGCTACCGCGAAACGGTCACCGATCGGCACGCACCGGTGGTGGTGAACAACGGCGTGGACCTCGATCGATTCGCCCCCGCCGACGAACCCGCGGCCAAGCAGCCGACGAACTCGCCGACGATCGCGTTCACCGGCGTCATGTCGTATCGGCCCAACGTCGAGGCGGTGCGGTGGTTCGCCGAGCGCATCATGCCGATCGTGCGCGACGCGCATCCCGACGCGCGATTCGAGATCATCGGCAAGTCGCCGACGCCGGCAGTCGCTGCGCTCGATAGCCTACCGGGCGTGCGCGTGGTCGGCGCGGTGGCGGACACGGCCGAGTATCTGCGGCGCGCGTCGCTCGCCGTCGCGCCGATGCGCACCGCGCCGGGCGTGCAGAACAAGGTGCTCGAAGCGATGGCCTGCGGCTTACCGGTCGTCTGCTCGCCGCCGGCCGCATCGGGGATCGACGCCCAAGTCGGCCGAGACCTCGTCGTCGCCGATGGAGTCGACGCCACCGCCAGCGCCTGCTCGCGATTGCTCGCCGACGCGGACGAGCGCAGGGCCCTGGGCCGAGCCGCGCGGCGACGCGTCGAAACGCGATACCGCTGGTCCGTTACCATTCGGCCGATGCTCGACCTGCTCCGGCCTGCGACCCGCCCGCCACTCGCCCAATCCGCATGACCAACGCTCAACCCCCCATCCTCACCAAGATCATCGCCACCCTCGGCCCCGCCTCCGCCGACGTCCCAACCCTCGTCCGCATGATCGAAGAGGGCGTCCGCGTCGTCCGAATCAACTTCTCCCACGGCACGCTCGACGACTTCGAACGCATGCTCCACGTCGTCCGAGAAGCCTCACGCGCCGCCGCAGAACCCATCGCCGCACTAGGCGACCTCTGCGGACCCAAGATCCGATGCCTCGGCGTCGAAGGCGGAACCCTCGAACTCGAAACCGGCGACACCGTCCGATTCACCAAGCAACCCCTCGACGCCAAACGAGACCCCATCACCAACGCCGTCACCCTAGGCACCACCTTCCCCGACATCATCGACGACGCCCAGCCCGGCCACCGCCTGCTTATCAACGACGGCGCCATCCGCATGCTCATCCGAGACAAAACCGAAGGCGACAACCCCGAACTCATCGCATCGGTCACCGTCGGCGGAACCCTCTCCGCCAAAAAAGGCATCAACCTCCCCGACTCCGATCTCAACGCCCCCTCGCTCACCGAGTGGGACGAACAGTGCGCCCGCTTCGCGATGGACAAAGGCTTCGACTATCTCGCGCTCAGCTTCGTCCGACGCGCACAGGACGTCGAGCGGCTCAACAACCTACTGCACGACCACGCGAAAACCAAGCCCGAACTTCAGCAACGCCCGCACATCCCCATCATCGCCAAGATCGAGATGCCCCAGGCCATCGAAGCGCTCGAAGGCATCCTCTCCGCGGCCGACGGCGTCATGGTCGCACGCGGCGACCTCGGTGTCGAGATGGACCTCGCCCGCGTGCCCATCCTTCAAAAGCAAATCATCAAGACCGCCCACGACCACGGCAAGCCCGTCATCGTCGCGACCCAGATGCTCGAATCCATGATCGAAAACGCCTCGCCCACCCGCGCCGAGGTCAGCGACGTCGCCAACGCCATCCTCGACGGCGCCGACGCCACCATGCTCTCCGGCGAAACGGCCGTCGGCAGATTCCCCGTTCAAACCGTCAACTACATGGGCTGGACCGCAAGACGAGCCGAGCAGCACCTCGAAGACAACCTCCTCCGCGAGGTCAACCCGCCCAAGCACGCCCGAGAATCCAAGCACCGCCCCGCCGCGCTCGCCCACGGCGTCTCCGTCATGGTCAAAGACCTCCAGGCCAAGTGCGTGGTCATGTGGACCGCCACCGGCGGCGGCGTGCGCTACATGAGCCAGAACCGGCTGGCCGTCCCCATCGTCGCCTTGTGCGAACGACCCGAGACCCTGCGCACGATGGCGCTGATGTTCGGCGTAAGGCCCGTCTACGCCCAAACCCCCTCGGACCCCAAACTCGTTCTCGAAACCGCCGACCAGGTCCTGCTCGCTCGCGGATGG
>JBMYUK010000079.1:0-8984 GCA_049605275.1 Phycisphaeraceae bacterium | reverse complement strand
AGGGCGACGAGCCGCGCTACACCCAGCCGAAGATGTACGAGAACATCGACAGCCGACCGGGTGTGCGCGAGGCGTATCTTCAACGCCTGCTTCAACTCGGCGGCGTGACACAGGCCGACGCGGATCGCATCGCCGAGCGCCGGACCGAGCTGCTCGAGAAAGAGCTGAGTGCAGCGCAGTCGGCCGCTTATAAACCCCGGTCCGACGACCCGCGCGGAGCCTGGGCCGGGTATCACGGCGGCAAGGAGAACGTCAACGACGACGTCGACACCGGCGTCGAAGTGCAGACGCTCCAGTCGCTGATGCAGCGCCAGCTCGAACTGCCCGACGACTTCAATCTGCACCCCAAGCACAAGCGGCTGATGCGCATGAAAAAGGAGCAGGCCAAGGGCGATCGTGCGCTGGACTGGTCTGCTGGCGAGTCGCTCGCCTTCGCGTCGCTTCTGACTGAGGGCCACGGCGTTCGTCTGACCGGTCAGGACTGTCAGCGCGGCACGTTCTCGCACCGACACGCCGTGCTGCACGATGTGAAAGACGGGCACGAGTATTTCCCCCTCCAGCACCTCGCCGACGACCAGGCCCACGTCGATATCTTCAACTCGCCGCTGAGCGAGGCCGGCGTGCTCGGGTTTGAGTACGGCTACTCGCTGGATCGGCCGGACATGCTCTGCATGTGGGAGGCTCAGTTCGGCGACTTTGTGAACTGCGCGCAGGTCATCATCGATCAGTTCATCGCCTCGGCCGAGGACAAGTGGAAGCGGCTGTCCGGCCTGGTCATGCTGCTGCCGCACGGCTTCGAGGGTCAAGGCCCCGAGCACTCGTCGGCTCGTCTCGAACGCTTTCTGACGTCTGCTGCCGAAGACAACTACCAGGTGTGTCAGCCGACGACGCCGGCTCAGATGTTCCACCTGCTGCGTCGCCAGGTGCTGCGGAAGTGGCGCAAGCCCTTGGTCGTGATGACGCCCAAGTCGCTCTTGCGGCATCCCAAGTGCATTTCGAGCTTCGAGGATCTCGCCGAGGGGACGTATCAACGCGTCATGCCGGATCATCAGGCCCAGGCCGATCCGAAGAAGGTCAAGCGGATTTTGCTCTGCAGCGGCCGGGTGTATTTCGATCTGATCGACCGTCGTGAGAAGATGGAGCGCGACGACTTGGCGATCATCCGGCTCGAACAGCTGTACCCGCTGCCGCGGACGATGTTGGCCGAGGCGATCGCGCCGTACGCCGACTCGACGCCGCTGATCTGGGTGCAGGACGAGCCGCGCAATCAAGGGGCCTGGCCGTTCTTCCTGCAGCGTTTTTTGCAGGAGAAGTTCCTCGGGGAGCGCGAGCTGCACGTCGCGTCGCGTAAGCACTCGGCGAGCCCGGCCACGGGGTCCAAGGCCGCGCACAAACTCGAGCAGGAGGTGCTCCTGGCCGAGGCGTTTGGCGAGACCGTCGAGGCCGAGATGCCCCCCGCGACGATCGCGAAGTGAATCTCTCGGGGAACCTGCTACCATCCCCCGCTACGCCTGACCGATTGAACGCCGTCGCTTGAAAGACCGCAGGAGCCTCGCCCCGATGCCCACCGAATTGAAAGTCCCCGAGGTCGGAGAGTCCGTGACCGAAGTCGAGATCGGCCGCTGGCTGGTCAAAGAAGGGGAGGCCGTCAGCGTCGATCAGCCGCTGGTCGAACTCGAAACCGATAAGGTGAATCAGGAGTTGCCCGCGCCGTTCAGCGGAGCGCTCGTGAAGATCCTCATGCAGGCCGGCGACACCGCGCAGGTCGGTGACGTCATCGCTCACATCGAAGAGGGCGCGTCGGGATCGTCTCCGAGCGACAACGGCCAAGCCGAGAAGACGAGCGACGACGCCGCCGAGAAAGCCGACGCATCGAACGAGCCGGCGAAACCCGAGCCAGCTAAGACCGATTCGCCTGCCCCCGCGTCGCCCGGCGAATCGTCCGAGTCCAGGGTCATGCCCGCCGCGCAAAACCTGCTCGATCAGAACGGCTTGAAGGCGAGCGACGTCGCCGCGACCGGCCCCGGCGGACGCCTTCTCAAAGAGGACGTCCTCAAGCACCTCGAAAACAAGTCGGCCAAGCCCGCGTCGCCGAGCGAGAAGGCGACGCCGAGCACCCCCAAACCCGCCGCGGCATCGAGCGAACCCGCAGGCGATCGCGACGAAGAGATCGTCAAGATGACGCCGCTTCGTCGAACGATCGCCAAGGCGCTCGTCGGTGCGCAGCAAACCGCGGCGCTGCTGACGACCTTTAACGAGGTCGATATGTCCGCCGTCATGGACATGCGCAAGCAGTATCAGGACGTCTTCGTCAAGAAGCACGGCCTAAAGCTCGGCTTCATGTCTTTCTTCGTCAAGGCCACCATCGAAGCGCTCAAGGCCTTCCCCGCCGTCAACGCCGAGGTCCGCGACGAGCACATCGTCTACAAAAATTACTACGACATCGGCATCGCGATCGGCGGCGGCAAGGGTCTCGTCGTGCCCGCGCTAAGAAACGCAGAGCGGCTCAGCTTCGCCGGCGTCGAAAAGGCCATCGGCGACTACGCGGTCAAGGCCAAGGAAAACAAGCTGGCGATGTCCGACCTCACCGGCGGCAGCTTCACCATCACCAACGGCGGCGTTTACGGCTCGCTGCTCTCAACCCCCATCGTCAACCCGCCGCAGTCCGGCGTCCTGGGCATGCACGGCATCGTCCGCCGACCCATCGCCGTCGGCGAACCCGGCAAGGAAACCGTCGAAGTCCGCCCGATGATGTACATCGCCCTGACCTACGACCACCGCATCGTCGATGGCCGCGAGGCGGTGACCTTCCTCAAGACCATCAAAGAGGCGATCGAGGACCCGGCAAGGATGCTGATCGAGGTTTGAGGAAAGGCAAATCCTAGGAATGCAGGAAGTTAGGAAGGCAGGAATATGAAGTCCAACGCTACGCGGTGGGCATGATGCCGTTAGAGCTTGAAGCATTAACCCAGCGGATCATCGGTGCGGCGATCGAAGTCCATCGCTCACTAGGACCCGGCTTCCTTGAGTCGATCTATGAGACAGCTCTTGAGATCGAGCTTGCTAAGCGAGGTTTGAAAGTCGATCGTCAACTTGCAGTGACCGTCTATTACGACGACCAGCCGGTCGGTTTACACCGGTTGGATATGCTCGTTGAAGGGCTCGTCGTCCTGGAATTGAAGGCTGTGAAAGAACTTGACCCGGTTTTCTTTGCGACCGTTCGCTCTTACTTGAAAGCGATGCATCTAAAGCGCGGCTTGCTGCTAAACTTTAACACGTAACACTACAGATTAAGCGGGTGATTGCGGGCTGATTGACTTGTTCCTGCCTTCCTAACTTCCTGCCTTACTCAGAAACGCCCCATGCCAGAACACACGCACGAACTTCTCGTCATCGGCGCCGGACCCGCGGGCTATGTCGCCGCGATCCGCGCGGCTCAACTCGGCCTCGATACCGCGATCGTCGACAAAGAAAAACAGCTCGGCGGGACCTGCCTCCGCGTCGGCTGCATCCCGTCCAAGGCGCTGCTCGAATCATCGCACAAGTACGAAGACGCGACCAAGCACTTCGCGGCGCACGGCATCGAAGTCGCGTCGGTCGATCTCAACCTCAAAGCCATGCTCAAACGCAAGGAAAAGGTCGTCAAGACCCTGACCACCGGCGTCGCGGGGCTGATGAAAAAGAATAAAGTCAAGGTCTATCACGGCACCGCGTCGTTCAACGAAGACAAGTCCGTGACCATCGGCGACGACACCATCGCCGCTAAGAACGTCCTCATCGCCACCGGCTCGGTGCCTTCGACGATCCCCGGGATCGATCTGAGTGACGACCGCGTCGACACCTCGACCGATGCGCTCAGCTACGACGTGGTGCCCGATCATCTCGCGGTGGTCGGCGCGGGGGTCATCGGCTTGGAACTCGGCAGCGTCTGGCGTCGGCTCGGCGCGAAGGTCACCGTCATCGAGTACCTGGATCGCATCATGCCCGGCATGGATGACGAACTGGCCAAGGCGGCGCACAAAGCGTTTAAGTCCCAGGGCATCGAGTTCATGCTCGGCTGCGCCGTACAGAAGGTCACGAGCGACAAAGACGGCGTCACCATCGACATCAAGGACAAGGACCCGGTCAAAGCGGATCGCGTACTCGTCTCGGTCGGACGCAAGCCAAACACGGAGGGGCTCGGGCTCGACAAGATCGGGATCACGCCGAACAAGCGCGGCCAGGTCGAAGTCAACGCTCAGTTTGAGACCGGCGTCGACGGCGTCTATGCGGTCGGCGACGTGGTGCCCGGGCCGATGCTCGCGCACAAGGCAGAGGAAGAGGGCATCGCCTGCGTCGAGATGATCGCGACCGGCCACGGCCACATCCACTACAACACCATCCCCGGCATCGTGTACACGCACCCCGAGATCGCCAGCGTCGGTAAGAGCGAAGAGCAACTCAAAGACGAGGGCATCGAGTACAAGAAGGGCAGCTTCCCGTTTCTCGCCAACGGCCGGGCCAGAGCCAACGACGACACGGAGGGCTGGGTCAAGGTCCTGGCCGACGCCGCGACGGACCGGGTGCTGGGCGTTCACATCATCGGTGACAGCGCGGGCGACCTGATCGCGGAGTGCGCGACGGCGATGGCCTTTGCGGCGAGCAGCGAGGACATCGCCCGGGCCTGCCATGCCCACCCGACGCTGTCCGAAGCGGTGAAGGAGGCGGCGCTCGGGGTCGCTGGCCGGGCGATCCATATCTGATACACAACGGCCGCGCCTTGTAATCGAGCTCCCACTTCTGCATCTTTGTACACGGAGCTTGACTATGACCAGCGACATTACACGCCGCGGGGTGCTGTTGGGGGGCGCGGCGGTTTCGGCCGCGGTCTTGACCGGTGGTGCCGGAGCGACTGCTGAAACCGCGGAACAACCGGTCCTCGTGCATCCCCCGATGAATCATCGCTACCTGTTGTCCTGCAAGCTGGGGATGATCGCGGACAAGGTCGGCGACCGGTCGCTGTCGCTCGCCGAGCGGCTGGCGATGGCGGGCGAGGCGGGTTTCGACGGGGTCGATCTCGATCAGGCGGCCGCGTACACGCCCGAAGCGGCCCGTGCGGCGGTTGCCGAGTCGGGCGTCTTCGTGCACAACGCAATCAACCACGCGCACTGGAACCAGCGATTTACCAGTGCGAATCAGGCCGACCGCAAGCAGGCCCTGGATAACCTGCTGCACTGCATCCGCGTTAGCCACGCGGCGGGGGGTAGTGCGGTCCTGCTGGTTCCGGGCAGTGCCAACGACGGGCCGGAGAACGTCTGCGTCGAGCGAGCGATCGAGGGGATCTCGAAAGCGATTCCCCTCGCCTCGGCGCTGGGCCAGCGGATACTGTTTGAGAACGTCTGGAACCGCATGTTTTACGACCACGATGCGGGCCCGGAGCAGTCCGCCGAGCGATGGACCTCGTTCGTCGATGCCTTCGACAGCCCGTGGATCGGCATGTACCACGACATCGGCAACCACTGGAAATACGGCAACCCCGGCGACTGGATCCGCACCTTCGGCTCGCGGGCGGTCAAATTCGACATGAAAGGCTTTTCCCGGGCCAAGAATGGCTTTACGGACATCGGCGAGGGCGACCTGCCCTGGGCGGATGTGCGTGCCGCTCTGCAGGACATCGGCTTCACCGGCTGGTTCACGGCCGAGGTTGGGGGCGGCGGGCTGGACCGGCTCAGCGTCGTCCGCCGGCAAATGGCCGAGGCACTGGGCATGGCTTGATAGACTATTGATTCCCTGAAGGAGGGCGTGGCGATCAACCGCCTCGTGAACCACCAGGGCGACGAACGCCCGCAACAAGGATTAGATTCGATGAGCGATTTGAACAGGAACGGACTGACCCGCCGCGGCTTTGTGAAGCAGGGCACGGCGGGCCTCGCGGCGACGGCCGCGGCGGCCAATCTCGGCTTCCTCGGCGCGAACGCCTTTGCGCAGGCCGGCAATAAGACGCTGGGCCTGGGCATCGTCGGTTGCGGCGGACGCGGCACCGGCGCGCTGGGCAACTGCCTCAAGGCCGCCGAAGAACTCGGGCTCAAGGTCAAACTCGTCGCCGTCGCCGATGTCGCCGCCGACCGAACCGAGCGCACTAAGAAGGCCATCGAAAAAGCCTGGGGGCCTAAGGGCGGCTACGGCGTCACCGACGAGACCACCTTCGTCGGCATGACCGCCTACAAACAACTCTGCGCACACCCCGAAGTCGACATCGTCGTCCAGACGACACCGCCCGGCCTGCGCTATCTCACGCTCCGCGAGGCGGTCAACAACGGCAAGCACTCCTTCGTCGAAAAGCCCGTCTGCGTCGACTCCGACACCTACCGACACGTCATCGAGTCCGGCGAAATCGCGAAGAAAAACGGCCTGGCCATCGTCACCGGCACGCAGTACCGCCGCGAAAACTCCTACGCCGACGCCATCAAACAGCTCCAGGACGGCGTCATCGGCGACATCACCGCCAGCTACCAGTACTACTGCTCCTCCACCCAGTGGCACCTCGGCGACGGCGGCGAGTCCAAGTGGGACCCGATGACCTACCAGATGCGAAACTGGCCTTACTTCACCTGGCTCTCCGGCGACCTCATCGCCGAGCAGTCCATCCACAACATCGATGCGATCAACTGGTCCATGGGCGGCGCACCGGTCAAGGCCTACGCCTCCGGCGGCCGGATCGACCGCGTCGAGCCCGAGTACGGCAACATCTACGACCATTTCTCCGTTCACTTCGAATGGGAAAACGGCGTGCAGTCCGCCTTCATGGGGCGACACTACAAGGGCTCGACCAACAAAGTCCACAACGAATGGATCGGCACCAAGGGCACCATGTATCTCAAGCCCAACCCCGGACGAACCTCGTGGATCGCGCGCAGCCACGACGGGCAAACCGTCCTCGCCCGCAACACCGGTCGCGACGGCAACAACCAGCCCTACGTCGAAGAGCACAAGGCCCTGCTCGCCAGCATCGTCGAGACCGCGCCGATCATGGAAATCCAGGAAGTCGCCGACTCGTCGCTGACCTGCATCCTCGGCCGCGAATCCGCCTACACCGGCAAGGAACTCGAGTTCGACTTCCTCGCCAATAAGGCCACCCACAAGCTCCGCCCCGAAGGCATCGACGACGGACCCAAGCCCGGCCCCGTCGAGTTGCCCTTCCCCGGCGTCCGCCGACCCGGCAAGTACAAGCTCGTCTAAACGCCTCTCGCAACGCACCACCCAAGAAGCCCGCGGATCCGATCCGCGGGCTTTTACACATCAGGTACGATGCACGAGACCCATTGCATTCCGTTTCCTTCTCGTGCGGGGAGACCGGGCGGCCTCCGCGGTTGGGTGTAACGAGGACGCGACCCCCTCAACCGACCCTTTCCATGAGAGCGGGAGATCAAGCCAGCAACCTCGAAGGTCTCTTATGCAGCGCACCACCCCCGATGGCATCGTGATCTCCTGCGACTTCTGCGGCACCGATTGGGACGCCTACGACGAGGCGCAAAACAACCCCATGACCGAAGGCCACCACGGCTCGGTCATCTGTCTACGCTGCACGAAGCGAGCCCTCGACGAAGCCGGCCCCGCCGAAGAAGCCTTCAAATGCACGCTCGGCCTGACCGACCACGACCCCGGCGAGGTCTGCTGGCGACACCCCGCGCCACCCGACCCCGACGCGCCGGGCCTCAACAAACACGCCGTCGCCCACTGGGACAACATCCGACAGGCCGGCCGATCCTTCGGCAAAGACCCCGACATCGACTACACCTGGCAAGCGGGCAAGTACCCGCGGGTGAAGGCATGAACGTCGAAGTCGACGCGACCGAGAATGACCAGCCGCTCTGCATCCACTGCACCGAGCCTTACAACGGCCTCGATCATTTTTGCCCGCACTGCGGCGGCCCGGTCAGCCAACACTCGGCCGTCGATCCGATGGGGCAGGTCTTCGCGATGGGACACGCGTACTCGAGCGCGACCGACGGCCGAGCCTCCAAGCTCGTGCTGATCGGGATGTGGTTGATCTTCGGGCCGCAGCTCGCGATCCTGTTGTTTTTCAACGGCTGGCTCGCGATCGACGCGCTTTTTCCAAGCGATCCGAAGGGGTCGTACGAAACGGGATTGCGCATCGAAGCGTCGTCGGCAGCCGAAGGCGCCGTGCGATACGGGGTGATGCTCGCCTTGACGGCGTTCTACGGCCTGATGCTCTACAAAGTCACCGCGGGCTATCTACGCAAGCAAAAAGAACGCGAAGCAGACCCGATCGACGACGACTGACAATCACGGATTAAGCTGTTGAATAGGCGCGATTGGATCGGTATCAGAAAATAGCCGCGATGCTACGCGTCGCCGGAAAATCAAGATCAGCGTGTCATGCTCTGCCCGCGACGCGTCGTGATGCGGCTGTTGCATCGAGACAACTCAAATCGGGATGGATGTTCGTCCGCGCAAGCATTTTTTGTCTCTTTGCTTGACTGAATCGTTGCCTGGCATTAAAGTAAGTGAATGCATACTAAAAGGAGCTTCTGTCATGACACAGAAGACGCGACGCGCCGTTTTGCTGTTGTGCCCACTATTGCTATTCGCATCGGGATGCACCTGTTTCATACCGTCCACCGGCTTTCTCACCTGGCGGACGAACCACGAAGTCATTCGGTCGCTCGATGAAGCGAGTGAAACCAGAGACCATGCCGTGGAAGGATCAGTTGCTCATATCAAGCGTTGGGGGCGTTGGCCGCTCAGTATCGCGAACACGGGCCCTTGCGCGGTAGAATATAAGGTTACGATCCGGATCGATTCCAAAGACACGGGTGACCCGCATCGGCGGTCGATTCTTTTGACGCTGCGGGATCAGCACCCGCTTTTCGCCAACGAAAAGGCATTCGGAAAAAATGGCTTGCAGATCGATGACCCGGTCCGCCTCGCTTATAACCTCGGTTGGCGAGACAGTCCAACAGATATCCTTCTCGAGTACGACC
>JBMYUK010000078.1:0-9207 GCA_049605275.1 Phycisphaeraceae bacterium | reverse complement strand
CAGAGGGTTTGTCCGTCGAGGCGTTGCTCGACGGCTTTGTTGAAAGCTACACCGCAAGCGTGCCGCGGAAGACGACGGACCACGCGCTGTCGGGTTCGGCGGGGTCGACTCGCTCTGCGAGGGCTTCGGCGGCTAGTCCCGCGTTGGTTGCCATGTCCTGCCAGTCCTCGATGGCGAACAGGCCGCACGCGTGGCGGTCTTCGATCGTTTGGACCCGGCGGGTTTGCGCGTCGCGCAGCAGGTAAAGCAGGATCATCTCGAACTGCGTGTCGGTCGGGTCGGGGTCGTGGACGAAGGTGAAGTAGGTGACCCCCGGAAGTGCTCGGTTACTCTGCGTGGATTCAACTATGCCGGGGGTGGCGTCGTGGGCGACGTCGCCGTCGGTGAAGGTTTCGCGGGTGTAGGTCGGGGCGAAGAGCGCGACGCCGCCGGGGCGCAGATGCGCGGCGACGGTGGTTAAGGCGGCGACGGCGTCGTCGCGGGTGGTCATGTAATCGATCGCGTCGCAGATCAAGACGGCGTCGAACTGGTTATCGAGTCGGAGCGATCGCATGTCGCCTTCGATGGTTGGCACCTCGGGGTTGAGCGCGTTGCAATGCGCGAGCATCTGCGGCGACAGGTCGCTGGCGGTGCAGTCGTAGTGTGCTTTCAGATGCACGATCGCGTGCCCGCCGCCGGCCCCGAGTTCGAGCAGCGACCAGCGCTGGCCGGCCGGGGGTTGGCCGAGCGCCTCGTCGATGAGTTCGCGCAGTTGTTCGGTCTCGGGTTCGTAATGCTCCGGCGGGCTGAGGTGTGGCCAGAGGTGCGCGAGGTCGGAGTAGAGGCGGGGGGGCTGGGGCGACATGTCGAAAATGATATCGGGGTCATGGGTGCCACACTGCGGGCGAAGCCAGCGGTGTGCGGAAGGCTGTCAAGCACTTGAATGAATTCGCACACCGCTGCCCTTCGGGCCGCAGTGTGGCACCCGGCATCCCTAAGGGTGCTGTGTGCCGAGTTGTCTACTCACTCATCGAGAAGCGTTCGCACACGGCGGCCTGCGGTGCGCGGTGTGGCACTTCGGAACTCCGCCAATAATGGAAAGAAATGCCGGTCCTGCCGGCTGTTATCGCTCGAGGGGCAGTTCGTAAAAATCGACGAGGCCTTGCGTGAGATCAGGCTGTTGCTTGGCGAGGTCAACGAACGCGCCTTTGCCGTGTTCGGAGAAATCGTACAACTCGATATCCATTGCCTCGCCGTTTGATCGTCGGTAGATCAGGCGGTGCTTGAGCGTTCGGATCGTTGTTGCTTTGCCCCAGGTTGAAATGACGTACTTGTTGACGCCGCTGGGTTGTTCGCCGGTGATGACGGGCAGCAGGCTGTAGCCGTCGAGCTTGTGCGTGGTCTTGGTAAACGCTGGTTTGCAGAGATCGACGAGGGTGGGGTAGATATCGATGGTCGAGGCGATGGCGTCGGTTTTCAGGCCTTGCTTCATGCCGGGTCCCGGCGCACGGATGATGAGCGGGCTGTGGAGGGCGGTTTCGAGGGGGCTATGTTTGCTCCATGTGCCGCCTTCGCCGAGGAAGTAGCCGTGGTCGCCCCAGAGGACGACGACGGTGTTGTCGGCCAGGCCGAGTTCGTCTAGGGCGTCGAGCAACTTGCCGATCTGTCGATCGGTGTAGCGGACGCAGGCGAGGTAGCCGCGCTTGGCCTGCATGGCGTCTTCGAGCGCGAGGGGTTGTGTCTTTTCCCAGGGCATGGCGTAGCGGTAGAACTCGCCGTGGCGTTTGGTGACGTACTTGGAATCCATGCCCTGCGGGAAGGC
Organism: Phycisphaeraceae bacterium; assembly: GCA_049605275.1. Lineage (GTDB taxonomy): Bacteria > Planctomycetota > Phycisphaerae > Phycisphaerales > Phycisphaeraceae > JAHQVV01. Next base: position 7,406 of record JBMYUK010000078.1, on the reverse strand, counting down.
CGGCTCGGGGACGTCCCACTTAGCCACGGCGTCCCAGTCTTGCTTGGGCGCGACGAAGGGCAGGTGCGGCTTGAAGAAGCCCAGGCCCATGAAGAAGGGTTCGCCCTCGGAGGCTTTGTCTTTCAGCTCTTTGAGTTTTTCGATCGCGGTTTCGGCCATGAGGCCGTCGGGCAGGTCGGTGTCTTTATCGACGGTGAACTCCAATAGGTTGCGATGGCCTTGTCCGTCTTCGCGGTGTTTGCCGTCGGCGTAGGCGAAGAAGATGCCCCAGCCGCGGTTCCATGGGCCGTAGGGCGTGGCGAAGTCGTCCCAGGCGCCTGGGAGTTCGGGGCGTTTGTCGCCGGTGCCGTTGTAGGCGGTGACCTTGCCATCGGCGGTATGGGAGATCTTGCCGATGAGGGTGGTGTGGTAGCCGGAGCGGTTGAAGAGCTCGGGCAGCGTTTGCGCGCCGGGTTGTTGTTCCTGCTTGAGCGCGGTGGGCCCGCTGTAGAGCGCGTTGTTTTGGCTGTGTCGGACGCCGGAGCTGAGCGGGCTTCGTCCGGTGAGCAGGGCGTAGCGCGACGAGCCGCAGGTGGGCACGGCCACGAAGTGCTGCAGGAAGGTCACGCCGGTGGCGGCGAGTTTGTCGATGTGAGGCGTATCGACGTAGTCGATGCCGTAGCAGCCGAGCTCGGGTCGCAGGTCATCGACCGCGATGAAGAGGACGTTGTAGCGGTTGTGTTGCGGGTCGGTCTCGGCGTGGACGGCGTCGGGCGCGGTCCATGCGAGTAGCAGGGCGAGGATGCGTGCGATGTGCTTCATGACGTTTAGGGCCTTACCTGTGCCTTTAACGATGCTACCAGCGCTTCGTATCGCTCGGTTTCTTCGCGGACTTGATTGACGAAGTCGTTGTCTTCGATCGTGCCGGCGACGGCTTGTTGCTCGGCCGGGGCGTCGAAGGTGTTTTGTCGGTACGGGTTGTCGTAGTCTTTGGCTCGGCTCGCGTAGACCTGGTCGCGGATGGTGCGTTGGACGATGATCGACTCGTCGAGGGCGCGGTCCCACTGCTCGGGTTTGAGGTCGTTTCCGAGGAGCAGGCGTAGGGTCGCGAGGGCGTGCTGGTGTTTTTGCCTGGGGTATTGGGCCCAGAGGCGATCGTATTCGTGATGGATGGCGTCCCAGTCGGGTAGGTCTCCGGCGACGACGCGGGCGCGGATGTCGGCGACGGCATAGCCGGGGACCAACTGCCCGCCGAGGTTGACCCACTTGGTCTGGCGCGGTTGTTGGCCGAGGTCGTCGAGCATGTGCTCTAGCGTTGCGCCTTGGTTTTGCTGCAGGTAATCGACGAGGTTTTGCACGGCGTAGTGCAGGAGCATCTGGCGGTAGGCGGCGTAGGCGCGGGCGGGTTGTCGGATGACGGCGGCGCGGTTGCTGTGCTCGGCGTCGTCGGCGGTGACGACGGTGTCGGCGAGCCGGGCGTCGTTGTTTTTCAAGGCGGTGTGGCCCGCGACGAGTGTGTCTTGAACCGGGGCGGCTGCCTCGCGGTCGTGGCTCGTTAAGGCTCGGCCGGTGTATCGGGCGAGTCGGTCGAGGCCGGCGATGATCTCTTCGGCGGTATCGGGTGCGAGGGTGTCGAACTCGACGTGCTGGGTTTTGCGTTTGCGTTGGTCGCGTTTGGCGAACTTGGCCGAGTTGCGTTGGAGGGCGTACATGTTGTGCGTCCACCAGTAGGCGGGCAGGAGGACGAGTCGATCGTTGGCCGGGTCGTTGCTGACGAGGGTGAAGGGCAGGGCGATGTCGAGTTCGTAGGGGTAGTCGCCCTTGGCGAGCAGGCAGAAGCTGGCGAAGCGCGAGCTGTGCTTGATGGTCGTGCACAGGCCGGGCCAGAAGCCGCGTCCCGCGACGACCTCGCCGTCGTTGGCTCGGCTGTTGTGGTTGCTGCCGATCGTGGCGCCGGCGGCCATGTTGGACTGGCCCATCACCAGCGCGGCGACGAGGAACGAGTTGTTGTGATGCTGCTCGTGGGCGGGGAAGACGAGGTTGTTGAGGAGCTCGCAGCAAGAGACGGTCGAGTTGTCGCCGAGCACGGAGTGGATGAGCCTTGCACCGTACTTAAGCGAGGAGTTGTCACCCATGACGAAGCGCACGGCCTTGCAGCCGTAGAAGATCCGACAGCCGTAGCCGATGATCCCATTGACCAGTTCGACGCCCTCGCCGATCTGCGATCGCTCGTCGTAGTCGGAGTGGATGGTGAGGTTCTTGAGTTTGTTGGCGCCTTTGATGTAGGCGGCGTTGCCGATCTTGCAGTCTTTGATGATGCGGCAGGACTTGATGACGGACTGAGCGCCGACGGTGCCGTAGTACCCGCGGTGGGCGTCGAATTGTTGCTGGGTGATGGTCTTGAGCCGGTCGAGGAGCTTAGCGTCGCCGCGGTACTTGGCCCAGAGGTAAGCGTCGGCGGGGAGCAGGCCGTCGAAGGGCAGGACGGATCGGCCGCCGGCTTCGTTCATGAGGTCGAGCCAGATGCGGACGGACTCGGGCTCGCGATGCTTGACGATGCCGTTGCCGAACTTGGCGTAGTTGCTGGTGTGCATCTCGTCGATGGACTGGAGGATGCATTGGTCGCCGACGATGACGTGGCTGAGGTAGCGCACGGCGTGGATGGCGGCGTTGTCGCCGACGTCGCAGTGGATCAGCCGGGAGTTGGTGATGCCCGCGGGCACGTGAAGATCGTGATGCGTGAGCATGACCTTCTCGAGCTTGCCGATGCGGACGAGCCCGGCGAAGTCGCAGTTGACGATGGCTTTCGCGCGGAAGGGGTCGGCGACGAGGACGTTGTCCCAGTCCTCGGCGTTGTTGCCGTTCTTAACGAGGACTTCGAGTTCGTCTGCGCGGAGTCGCCGATATCGCTCGGGATTGTGGCCGAGCTGCTGATTGCGGAGATAAAACTCGTCGCAACCCTCGGGCAGGTCCTCGGGCTCGAGGAAGCGGTGCGAGAAATCGTCGGCGGGGGTGAGGGTGATCGGGCCCATGATGATATTGTCGGCGATTTGGGCGGGTTGTGGTTTCGATGAATCGGTTTTTCGCCGCGGAGGCGGTCCTCGGCGATTTTCGTTGTGAATACAGCTATTTCACGCTGCGTTTTCTGAGCCAGTCCAGCTCCTCTGACCGCATTAAGCGGGTCGCCAGGAAGAACACCGCCGCGCCGAGCAAGACCATCGCGACGAGGGTCATCGCCGATTCCGACCAGTTCAGCTGCATGCCGTCGGCGACGCGTGCGGATGCAACCGAGGCGGCGAACAAGACCGCTGCCATGACGGTCGTTGCGATCATCGTGCGGGTCCAACTCGTGATCACGCTGTTGTCGATCGGTTGATCGACCCGTTTGCGCAGCAGCAGCAGAAGCAAGGCGACCTGTCCCGCGGCGCTGATCGCGGTCGACCACGCCAGGCCCGCGGCGCCGAGCGGCCAGATAAGCGAAAGGTTGAGCGCGAGGTTGAGCCCGACCATCGCCGCGCTGATTTTCAGAGGCGTCTTGGCGTCCTGCATCGCGTAATAGGCTCGCGTCAGCGTGTGCGTCATCGAGTAGGCCCAGACGCTCGACGCGTAGCCGGCGAGGATGGCCGCGACGCGTAGCGCGTCGTCGGTCTTGAATCCGCCGTGCTCGAAGACCGTGCGCGCGAGCGGCACGCGGACGAGGATGAGTCCGGCGCTCGCGGGCAGCGCGATGAACACGGTGAGCCGAAGCCCTTGGCGAACGATCGCGGCGAACTCGGGTGTCGCCGCTTGCGGCTCAGCGGGCTGCTTCAATTCATCACTGTCGACGACGAACTTCGCTGCCGCCGCGGACAGCGCGGGGAAGATGGCCGTGGCGATCGCGATGCCGAACACGCCGAGGGGGAACTGATAGAGGCGTTGGGACCAGTTCAATGCCGCGACGTCGCCGTTGCGCAGCGGGGCGTCGAAAATCTGTCCAAACATGGACAGCTGCTGCTCTGCGCCGTTGCTACTTCCGGGCGCGAAGAAGAACGCGATGAGCGCGTCCAGCAACGCATTGATCTGAAACACCGCGAGCCCGAGCACCATCGGCCCCATCATGAGCAGCATCGACCGCATCGTCGGCCAACACCCCCGGAAGGACCGAGACAAGCCGGTGACCTCCAGCAGCACCGACACCTGCCAACACAGCTGCAGCACGCCCGCGACGAGTACGCCGACCGCGACCCACGTCGCCACGCGGTGCGGATCGGTGTCGCCGCTGAAAAACCCGGTCGAGACCAGCACGGCCGCCACGATCACGCCGTTGAGGACGAGGGGCACGGCCGCCGGCGGGCCAAACCGCTTGTGCACCTGAAGCATCCCGCCGACCAGCGCGACCGCGCAGATCAGCGGCATGTAAGGCAGCATCAGCCGGGTGTAATAGACCGCGAGCGACGCCTTGTGCGCCGGGTCCATCGTCGACGCCAACCACCACAGCCCCAACTCCGCCGCCAGCGTGATGCCCACCAGCACCACCGTCAACAGCGTGAGCGTCAGCGTCGCGAAGCGCCTGGCCAGTTGCGGGTCGCGCTCGAGCAGGGCGGTGTAGTGCGGGATGAACGCCGCGGTCAACGCGCCTTCGCCGAACAACCGGCGGAAGAGGTTGGGCACGAGAAACCCGATGAAAAAAGCGTCCGCCACCGCGCTCAGGCCCAGCGCCGCCGCCAGCACCGCGTCGCGCGCAAGCCCGGCGAACCGCGAGACCAGCGTCAGCAGACTCACCAGCACCGCGTGGCCGACGAAGCCCGGTTTGCCGCCCGGCGCCGCTGCGGCCGCCGGGGCCGTAGAGGCCGCCTCGTCGTCCGCTGTGCGAGGCATCGGCGACGTATTCAGCCGCACCGCCCAGTACGCCATCGCCACGAACACCCCGATCGAGTGGCTCAAGACGTCCATCGCCTCGACCCCTCGGCCCGTGTAGTGCTGCATGACCTCGATGCCCGGCCCCGACAACGCCAGCAGCAGCAACGCCGCCGCGCCCCATACCCTCGGCCGCCTCGACGCCATCGGCCAGGCCGAGATCAACGCCACCGAAAACACCAGTGCCCCCACGCCGTGCGCAATGTAGTCGTACGGATGCAGCGGGCCGTACGCCGTGTCGACCCGCGACTGCAGCTGCGCCACCAGCCAGCGCATCACCGCGTGCGAACTCAGCAATACGTACAGCCCCGGCACCGACACCGCCATCCAAAACACCAGCCCCCACCGACGACGAGGCGATTCGACACGCCCGGGCAAACGACAAACCAGGTACACCCCGAGCACCGCCATCGCGTTCGTCAGCATGTCCGAACCGCTCGCCGTCCGGCTCGGCAACAGCGACTGCGACCACTCGCTCAACACCCCGTACAACAGACCGATCCCAGCCCCCACCCCGCAACGCCCGGCCCACGACCGGCCCCGCGACCCCAGCCCCGACAGGATCAACAGCAGCGTCAGCCCCGCGAAACCGACCGCGTGCGCAACCTTATCTAACTGCAGCACCGCCTCCAACGGCAGGGGCTCGCGCTGAGGCAGCGGCAGCCTCGGCCAGTGCATCCCGACCGCCAACAAACCCCAGTACACCCACACCCCCCAGCGCGCGTGACGCCACCGGCCCTCGGTCGATCGCCGATCCAAGGCCGAGTCGGACGGTTCAGATGCCTCGGACTCCGGGGTCATAGATCAGATCGGCGGGGCGGGCGAACGGTCGGCTTCAAAGCGTATCGGCCGCCCGATCGCGCCGCCATCAAACCCGCGGCCGCGCCGCGCGACACCGCCCAGCGTCCCCGGAACTAGCCGAACCGAAGCAACGCGGGACGCACCGTCAAACGAGCGAGCAATAAGAGCCGCAACGGATCCGCACGCCACTGAAATCTCGCGCGTCTCGGTAGCCGCCGCGTAACACGCGGGGGTCGAATCAGATCAGGCTCAGACAACATGATCGCGATCTAAGCCGGAAATGACGCGCCCCCCGTGCGTTGCCTGGTGGCTACTCGACGCGCCAATATTGATTGAGATGCGCATGACTTCTGCATAACCACAGTGATAGGCGATGCTTATGCGACATCGCGAGTCGATGTCTGCGTCCAATAATGTTTATGAGTTATTTTTTTTGACTTTTCTCCAAATTACCACCGTTTTTCGCTTGAATTGCGATCGCGCTTGCGGGTATGCTTATGTGGAAGCGGGCACGCCCGTTGTCCTGGGGAACAATCTGTTGACGCCTGGCCGGCCTTGGGGACCCTCACCCCTTCTGTAACGAATGACCGTCCGTCAGCGGAGCCGCACCCCGCGGCAATGACCCCGGAGACCTTGCGTGGTGGCCCATCCCAATCAAACTTAACGACCCCGGCATCCGCGCCGACCGGCTCTCGCCGACGACGCGGCGGCCGGCACTTTGTCGCGCGATCGCGACGCTGCCTCTCGAATTGTTCTTATCGTTCCTTTTTCCCTTTTTTCGGAGACGTCTTATGACAACCCCAACCCGCTCTCGTAGGTCAGGCTTCACCCTGATCGAACTCCTCGTGGTCATCTCGATCATCGCGCTGCTCATCGCCATCCTCCTGCCCGCCCTCGGCGCCGCCCGACGCACCGCCCGACGCATGCAGAACTCGACGCAGACCCGCGGCATCCACCAGGCGATGGTCACCTTCTCGAACTCCAACAAGAACTTCTTCCCCGGTCGTGAGTCCGACGGCGACACGCTGCCCGCCGGTGTTAACAATACCGGCGCGATGGGCGTCGACGGCGATACCGTCCAAGCCCGCTACTGGATTCTCCTCGACGGCGACTTCTTCACCGCCGAGTACGCGCTGAGCCCTGCTGAAACCGAAACGCAGACCGAGTGGGTTGCAACCGGTAGCCCCGCTGTTGTTGCCGCCAACTATTCCTACGCTTTCCTGGCGATTCAAGCAACGGGCATGACGCCGGACTCCAATCGCCGCGCAGAGTGGTCGCAGACCCTCAACACTCAGGCGATCGCGGTCTCCGACCGTGCCCTTGGTGCTGCCGCGACCCCGTACAGCATCCACACCGAAGACACGGGCACGCCCGCGAACAACAAGTGGGCCGGCTCGATCACCCGCAACGACAACAGCACCGGCTACGAAGCCAGTGGTGCAGCCAACGGTAAACAGTTCGAGACCAAGTACGGCGCTGCCGCTCTTCAAACCGCCGATGACATCTTCGTCGATGCAGCGGTCAACGGCGACGCGTTCATGGTCGCACTCGACGCAGCCACCGTGCTTCGCGGCAACTAAGATCGATGGCCTAGCGATTGATTATCTTTCAACACCGGGCCGAAAGGCTCGGTGTTGTTTTTTGTCAGGCGATCACCACGCGGTATGACACGTCCCCGTAGCCCATGCCGTGACGGCATGGGCTTCGCTGCAAATAACAGACTAAAATCC
>JBMYUK010000077.1:0-9217 GCA_049605275.1 Phycisphaeraceae bacterium | reverse complement strand
GGGCAGCGCGGCGAACGACTCGCCGAAAAACACCTCCACCGCCAAGGCTATCGCACCCTCGCCAAGAACCTGCGCACCCGCCTCGGCGAGATCGACCTCTTCATGCTCGGGCCCGATGGCAAGACCCTCGTCTTTGTCGAAGTCAAAACCGCCGAGCCCGGCCGCGTCTCGTCTGTCCCCCCCGAGCACCGCGTCGGCAAGCACAAACAACGCAAGCTCGCCACGCTCGCAGCCAAGCTGATCGCCAAGCACAAGCTCACCGGGAGGCCCGTCCGCTTCGACGTCGTCGGAATCAACCTGCGTGACGACCGCGACGCCGACCTCCGGCACTACCCCCACGCGTTCGAATCGCCGTGGTGAACTCGGGCTTTCGGAACAAGGCAATACGGATCCCGTTTTCAGTTTTCCTATCGCAGCAGCTGCGACACGACGCGTCTTAGGCAAAGCGTGACACGTAGATCGCGACTTTACTGCGATGCGTAGCATCGCGGCTATATTTTGATACCGATCCAATCACGAGGTTTCAGCACGTGATATGTATCAATCGAAATCTGTATCGCACCATAAAAAACGCCGCGGCGAGCGCGACGCTGATCGTGTTGATGCTTTCCTAATCCCTACAACCTACAACCTACAACCTACAACCTACTAACCCTACTCGCCGAATCAATGCGGGTCGCGATCCATTAGGGCGGGCGGCGGGGTGTAGTTGCCGGTGTCGTCGTTGGCGGCGTCGTGGGCGATCTCGGCGTCTTGCGCGGTGATGGTGGGCTCGTACTGCCAGGTGTCGATCATGACGAAGCCGATGAACAGGGCGACGAAGCCGAGGGACGCTGCGATGAGCAGGCCGTGGAACGCGCGGTCCCACCAGATGTGCATGAAGACGAGGACGACGAGGACGGCCTTGACCAGCGCGATGCCGAGGGCGACGAAGATGTTCAGCGGGCCGAGGTCGACGTTGATCGCCGCGACGGTGAGCACGGTGAGGACCATCAGCGCGAGGAAGACGATCGTGAGTAGTTGCCAGCTGACGACGTGATGCTCGTGGTCGCCGTGGGCGTCGTGTGCGTGGCCGTCGTGGGTTGCGGTTGCTTCGGACATGGGGTGTTCTCGGGTTCGATCCGGGGCGTCGCTTCGCTTTGCCCCCGGCTTGTGGCAGTTGGCAGGTAGCCGGTGGTCGGTGGGGTTTAGTGGATGAGGTAGAGGAGTGGGAAGAGGAAGATCCAGACGAGGTCGACGATATGCCAGTAGAGGCCGACGACGTCGACGGGGAGGTTGTACTCGGGTGAGAAGGCGCCGGTCATGGCCTTGCCGAGGACCCAAGTGATGCAGCCCATGCCTATGATGACGTGCAGGGCGTGGAGGCCGGTGGCGGCGAAGTAGATCTGGAAGAAGAGGTGGATGCGGTCCTGCACGGACTTGGGCTGGAGTTCGTAAGGGATGTAATACTTGGAGTGGCTGAGGTCGGGCAGGCCGAGGGGCAGGTCGGCGTGCTCGGCGTGGCCGACGTGTCCGGTGGCCGGGGCGACGGCGTGAGCCTGGCTATCGACGAGGCCGGTCATGCCGGTGGCCGGCGGCTTGATCGTCGACGCCGCGGCCGAGGCGCTGACGACCGGGACAACGCTCGCGACCGAGTCGGTGTCGATCGCGGGATCGGCGGTGTAGACCGGCGCGTCGAGCTGCGCGGTCTTCTGTTCGACGGCCGCTTCGACTTTTTCCTTTGCGTCTTCGGCGTCCTTGGCGGCGTACGTCTCGCCGAGGCCGTGATCGTCCATCCACGCGATCGCGGCGGGGACGCCGGCATCTGCGAACATGTGCATGATGTGGTGTTCGTAGCTTTTCTTTCCTTCGTAGCCCTTCTTCTCGTCGTACTCGGCGAGCTTGTCGAAAACCTTGTGCTTGCTGTAGACGGCGAAGGTCGCATCAACTGGGTGCGGCATGTAGCCGTGGTGCATCAGCTTCTTCGCCTCGACCACGGCGATCGCGGCGAGTTGGGCCTCGCGGGTGATGGGCTTGGCCTCGTCTTCGCCCTCGACGATGATCGTGTTCGAGTTCAGGTCGTTCTCAATCGTGTAGTACAGATTGCTCGTGCCGGGCCAGATGTTCTCTGCGAACTTCGAGGTGTACTCGAAGTACTTGATGATGAGAAAGCCGAAGCCTCCGCCGAGGGTCAGGACGAGCAGCAGGACGAGGGCCTTCTGCTGGCCGAGCTGGGCGGCGCGGACGGCCAGCGCCATCGTGAACGACGAGGCGAGTAGGATCGCGGTGTTGATCCCGCCCATCTTCCAGTCGAGAAAGCCGTGGGCGTAGGCGAAGATGTCGGGGTGGTTGGCTCGGTAGAGCGCGTAGGCGCAGAACAGGCCGCCGAACATCATGACTTCGGTGACGAGGAAGAGCCACATCCCGAGCTTGCCGGACTCGAACTGCTGCTCGGGCGTGTCGAAGTGGTGGGCGAGGAAGTCGGGGCCGTGGTGGTCGTGGTCGCTCATAGGTGTTGGGTGTTAGGTTCTGGGTCTTAGGTGCTTCAATTCGGTTCCAAGTTGCCTGGCTTAGGATTTAACCCAACACCCGACACCCAGAACCCAACACCCATCAGTGCGCCGGCTTGTGTTCCGGGTTGCCGGGGTCGTGATCGGGGTCGAGGACGTAGCCGTCGATCTTTTCGTCGTACTTCCAATCGTGGTAATAGTACGGGTCGGTGCCGACGGGGTCGTAGGTGAAGTTGGAGTGCGGCGGCGGTGAGTTGGTGTGCCACTCGAGTTGGTTGCCGCCCCAGGGGTTGGCGGGGGCGCGTTCGCCGCGTTTGGCCATCAGCCAGTTAACGAGGATCATGACCAGGCCGATCGTCAGGACGTAGGACCCGAGCGTAGAGATGTGGTGGTACATGGTGTACTGGTCGAGATAGGTCGCGTAGCGTCGGGGCATGCCCTGCGTGCCGGCGACGAACTGGACGAAGAAGGTCAGGTTGAACCCGATGAAGGTGACCAGCCAGGCCCACATGCCGGTCTTCTCGTTGTACATCCGTCCGAACATTTTCGGGAACCAGTAGTACATGCCGCCGAGGAACGCGAAGAGCGTCGAGCCGACCATGACGTAGTGGAAGTGGGCGACGACGAAGTAGGTGTCGTGCATGTAGATGTCGGTCGAGAGCGCCGCGAGCGGAAGGCCGGTGAGCCCGCCGATGGTGAAGAGCCAGATGAAGCCCATGGCGTAGAGCATCGGGGTGCCGAGGCGGATCTGCCCTTTCCACATCGTGGCGAGCCAGTTGAAGACCTTGATGGCCGAGGGGATCGCGACGGACATGGTCAGCAGGGAGAAGAGGGCGTTGATCATCGGCGACTGGCCGGAGGTGAACATGTGGTGGCCCCAGACGATGAAGCCGAAGAGCGCGATGGCCAGCGACGAGTACGCGATGAACTTGTAGCCGAAGATGTGCTTTCGGCTGAAGACGGAGATGATCTCGCTCACGACGCCGAGGGCCGGGAGGATCATGATGTAGACCGCGGGGTGGCTGTAGAACCAGAAGAAGTGTTGGTAGAGCACCGGGTCGCCGCCGAGCTTGGGATCGAAGATGCCGATGCCGAGCATGTTCTCCGCGGCCAGGAGCAACAGCGTGATCGCCAGGACCGGGGTCGCGAGGATCTGGATCACGCTGGTCGCGTAGAGCGCCCAGAGGAACAGCGGCATTTGGAACCAGCCCATGCCCTTGGGCTTGAGCATATGAATCGTCGCGATGAAGTTCAGGCCGGTCAAAATCGACGAGAACCCGAGCACGAACGCGCCCATCGTCGCGAAGATCACCGAGTTATTGGCCTGGATCGAGTACGGCGTGTAGAAGGTCCAACCCGTATCTAGGCCGTTGGGGATGTACGTCAGAAACGCCGGCGCGTTCTCCCCGCCCATGACCAGGTGCATCACCGCGCCGATCAGCAGGCACGCGAGCAGCGCCGATCCGCCCAGCCAGCAATAAAAGCTCATCAGGTTCAGCCGCGGGAACGCGACGTCCTTGGCCCCGAGTTGCAGGGGCAGCGCGAAGTTGCCGAGGATCGCCGGGATCGCCGGGATGATGAACATGAAGACCATGATCGCCCCGTGCAGCGTGAACGCCTGGTTGTACAGGTTGTTCCACGTCGCGCTGCCGACCACGCTGTCCGGCCCGATGTTGCTGGCCGCGCCAAACAACAACTGCGTCCGCAGCGCCACCGCGAAGAACCCGCCCAGCGCGAACGCCGCGAGCACCGCCACCATGTACATCAAACCGATCCGCTTGTGGTCCAGCGTCAGCATCCAGGACAAAATGCCCTTGCTGTGGTTGATGTAGTTGTCGCCCGGCTTGAGTTCAACCTCTTCGCCGTAAATGTCTGTCGTAATCGGTCGGTCTGCTACGGTCATGGTTCGTTCTCCAGTCGCAGGGACTTCTTTGCGTACCGGTCGTTAAAGGGTATCGGTTAAGTGCGTTTCACTCCGCGGCGCTCGCGGTCGGTTGCTCCCCCGCTTCGCCGTACTCGTCTTCGGGCGAGGCCTCGGTGTCGGGCGCGTCTTCGGTTTCGTCATCGGCATCAACTTCGCCGGCGCCCTCGGCCTTGATCGTGCCGTCAACTTCTAGGTCGCCGTAGGTCAGGCCTTCGGTCGCCTCGGCCTTGTCGCTGACAGTCTTCATGAACTCGATGATGCCCATGATCTCGCGGGCCGAGAGGTTCGGGAACGCCGCCATGTTGTTGCCGTAGCCGTCGACGATCTTGGCGCCGGGGTTGTAAATCGACTCGGTGATGTAGTCCTTATCGACATCGACCGGGCCGGCGCTGGTCTTATGGCCGGTGTCGCCGAAGAGGTTCTGCCAGGTCGGGCCCGTGCCCGCCTTGCCGTCGATCGAGTGGCAGGCTTTGCACTGGGTCGCCCAGATCGCCTCGCCGAGTTTCACGAGCGGCGTGCCGGGGTCGATCAGCGACATGCTCGCGTACCACTTCTCGTAATCTTCGGGCTGATAGACATAGACCTTCGTGTTCATCATCGAATGGTTTTGTCCGCAGTACTCGGTGCAGAAGAGGTCATACGCGTTGCGAAGCACGGTGACGGTGTCGCCGTCCTCGGTGGGCAGATCGACGGGCGTGGCCGTGGCTTCGTCGAAGTCGGCCTCGAACCACATCTGATTGAATCGCCCGGGCACGCAGTCCTTTTTCACGCGCAGCTGCTTGATGAACACCGAGTGGATAACGTCGTTGGACTGCAGCGTCAGACGGATCGGCTGGTTGGCAGGTACGTGCAGCGCGGGGACCATCGGCTCGCCGGTCTCGGGGTCCGACTCGCCGCGGGCGTTGTTGCCGTTGGGATAGGTGAAGTCCCAGCCCCAGCGATAGCCGGTCACCATGATGTCGTACGAGTTCTCCGGCGGGGTGGCCTGCACGAGGAAGCCGCGGAAGCCCCAGATGAAAATCACCGCGAGGATGAAGGCCGGGATGATCGACCAGGTCACTTCGAGCGCGGTGTTGTGCGTCGCGCCGGTGGCGACGCCGTCTTTTTTCTTCTGCCGATACCGCATGGCGAAGTAGACCATCAGCCCGGCGTTGAACACCAGGAAGAACGCGCAGATCCAGAGGATGAAGTAGGCCAGGTCGTCGACCTGATTGCTCGTCGTCGCGTCGGTCGGGAACCAGAGGCTCTGGTCTTTGACTTGGGCCAGCAGGCTAGTGAGGGTCGTGTCCATGTCGTGTCTTCAGTCGTGTCTTCGATCGATTCAGTGGGGCGGGTCGGTGCCCGAGGGTCGGATTCAATCTCGTGTGCGTCGGTGTCGATCGCGAGTCGTTACGCGGGGGTCGGTTGGCCCTTGCGCGGGGGTCGGTTTTTCGTCGGCCGGCCGTCGTCGCCGATCATCTGTCGTCGACGCTTCTCGTAAGCGAAGCCCGCGACGACGCCCCCGGCCACAAACAGCACGGTCACCGCCCCGCCGAGCATCATGATGAACGTGGCTGTGGCCGTGTAATTGTTCGCCTCGGCGTCCCAGACGAAGCAGGTCACAAACGCCTGGTCGAGCAGCGACCCGACCTTGCCCTGCGAGGTTTCGACGATCGACAGTCGCAGCGTCCGACCCGAATAGGCCGTGCCGCTGAGGTAACGCCGGATCATCCCCTCTCCGTCGGCCAGGACCAGCACGCCCGGATGCCCGTACTCGTTCTGCGGCTCGATGTAGAGATAGCGATAGCCGACCGCGTCGGTCAACGCAGCGATCGCCTCCTGCCCGCCGGTCAGATAACGCCAGCCCTCGGCCGAGGCGTCGATGCCCTTGTCATTCAACTGCGCGAGCGTCGTCTCCCGCATCTTCGCCGCGACCTCCGGCGTCTCTTCGGGGTCGATCGAGATATTCAACACCAAAAAATCCCGGCCCGCGTCCAACTCGACCTCGGGCATCGCCTCGACCAGCTGATTCCGCATCGCGATGCAGATCGACGGGCACCGGCTGTAGCCGAGGTTGAGGATGACCGGTCGGCCGTCCTTGAAGAAGCTGCCGAGTTCGACGCTGCTGCCCGACTCGTCGACGAACCGCAGGTCCATCGGGATCGGCGAGTTGAGCTTCTCGATCACACCGACCTCTCGGGCGAGGTCCTCGGTCCAAGGGTTGTTGACGTTCTCGGTGTTCTCGGGGTTGCGGCTGTTGTAGACCGTCGCGGAAGCGGGCGAGCCGAGCGCGAGCACAAGGCACAAACCGAGCGCGAAGCGCAGCACCGATCGCGCACCGTTCTGGCAGGCCGGGGTGCGCCGCGTCGTGCTTTCGTTGCTGTCCCACATGGGCATGACGTCAATCCTGTCAGCCCCCCTCGTCCGGAGATCGCAAAGCGAATCGGACGCGTTCGGAGGGAATCTTAGTCCTGAAATTCGGCCGCGTCCTGCGACCGTGTCAACGTTTTTTTCGAGGCCGTCCGTCGCTCGATTCAATGCTTCGCCGCGGCGTTAACCGCGGGTCGCCCTTAGTCGCCCTTAGCGTCACCGCCCCGCCGCGGTCCGCTCGTCTTCGCTGTTTGCGGCCGCGCCGTCGGCGGCGACCGCGGTGATCGCCGACTCGATGTCGCCGAGGTTCTTAAGCTGCGCCTCCAACCGACGGTCGTAGGCGTCGTCGTGGGTCGGGCCTTCGAGGACCTGCTCGTTGAGCACGACGCGGGCCTCGTACTGATACCAGGCGAGCCCGAACATCGTGATCGCCACCAGCGACACCGTCGCGCCGACCGAGATCGCGAAGATCAGGGGCATGTTGATTTGTTTGCTGCTGCTTGCCATGGTGTTTAGGAGGCTAGGGGTTGGTATTTCGTGGCTATTGTCTCAAGTCTGTCTGTTGTCCGGTTCGCGGCACACCGGCCACTCACCACAATCCACTGATGACTCAATGGTGAATCGGCGCCCAGACGTTCGTGTCCAGTCCGGTCGATTCGTGCAGGCGCGGGTCGCCGTGCGCCACCGGAGCGTGCTGTCGGAAACGCAGCACAAACTTCGCCAGGACCAGCGACAGCAGCATCACCACCGCGCCGATCTCCGGCAGGCCGAACGTCACGCCCGGGCTCTCGAAGAACGGCATGACGTACCAGTAAAAGTCCAGATAGACCATCAGCAGCATCCACGTCGCCGCGCAAGCCAGGGCCGTGAGGTTTCGCTTCACGTGTCGGCTCAGCAGGAACGCGAACGGCACGAACAGGTGCCCGAACAGCATCAACAGCGAGATATACGTCCAGCCCGAGCCGTACTGCGGCGCGGTCGTCACCGTCGTCATGCCGTGGATCTCCAGCCAGTACGCCGTCTCTGGGAACGACGCGTACCACAGCAGCATGTACTGGCTAAAGCTCACGTAGCCCCAGAAGAACACGAACGCAAAGAGCAGCTTCGCCAGGTCGTGGTAATGCTCGGTGTTGACCGTCTTGAGATAGCCCTTCTTCTGCAGGTACATGCACACGAGGATCGTCCCGGCGATGCCCGCGGTGAACGCGTTGGCGAAGAAGATCACGCCGAACATCGTCGAGTACCACGCCGGGTCCAGCGACATCAACAGGTCGAACGACATGAACGTCACCGTCAACGCAAAGCCGGTGACCGACAACGGCGACCACCACTCGCGGCGCGTCGACAGGTCCGGGTCCTTCGTCTCGTCCTGCTTCACCGAGCGGTGCCAGTAGTACCAGCCGATCAGCGACAGCACGGCGAAGTAGATCACCATCCGCAGTGCGAACAGCATCGGGTTGTACCAGGTAAAGCCCTTGCCCTTGACCTCGCCGGTCTCGGAGTTGAAGTCGACGGGGACCTGGCCGTTCTCGACGAGCACCCCGTCTTCGATCTTCGTGTCCAGCAGCCCTCCGTAGCGCTTGTAATCGAGCATGTACCCGAGCATGCTCTGGTAGTAGTGATACTGGATGGCTCGGGCGGCCTCGCGGTCTTCGGGGTAGGCCATGCCCGCCATCGCGGCGGCGGCCTGTTCGTAGCCCTCGGTCAATTGTGCGGTGCCGGAGCCGCCCGAGTTGTCGTGCGGGTGGTCGTGGTCGTCGCCATCGGCGTGGACATACTCACCCGCCGCGGCGGCGACGAAATAGCTCTGCGAATCCACGTCTGACGCCGGCGCGACATCGTCGGAAAGCCGCAACCGGGCGTGGGCGTGGTCGTCGCCGTGCGACTCGGATTCGTGGTGGTGGATGAACGCCTTGGCCTTATCGAGCCGCTCTTGGGCGACCTCGAGCGATGCGCTCCACGGGTACAGCGGGGCGTTGGGCATCATCGCCGCGACGATGATCGGCAGCGAGAGGATCGCCACGAACCAGAAGTTGGCCGCGAACGTCTCGGGCACGCGTCGGATCGCCACGACCCAGCCCGCGCGAAACAGGTGGGTCAGGATCACCAGCGCGACCGCCCCGACCGTCAACCCGAGCACGAACGCGTAGCCGATCAGGTAAGCGAAGAAGAACCGGCTCATCCAGTCCGCGCCCTCGAAGGCCACGCCCACCACCAAGAGCACCAGGCCGATCAACGCCCCCGCGCCCAGCATCCGGAACACCGGCCAGAGCTGCAACGCGCCCACGCGGATGCTTGTGGAGCAGAGCCGCTATGACGCGGCGGTCGAGCAGGCCGCCGAGGCCGCAACGCCCAAGGCCGAGGTCCACGACCTCACCACGCGCCTGAGCAAGCCCGACCAGGCCCCCGAGCGACACCTGGAGAAGACCAACCTGACCCTGGGCTTCGTCCCGCT
>JBMYUK010000076.1:0-9260 GCA_049605275.1 Phycisphaeraceae bacterium | reverse complement strand
TGGCCCCCCGCATCCGTGGCGAAGCCCAGCACCTTATCCAGGGGCAGCTCGGCGGTGGTCGTCGGGTCGCCGAGCAGGACGTTGTGTGTGCGTCGGGTCTTGAGGTTGACCACGTAGATCGTGCCGCGCGTCGAGTCGGCGATATAGGCGGTCTGCCGCTCGCTGTCGACGCGGAAGTCGCTGAGGTAACTGGTGCGGGTAAAGTCGCGTTTGTGGTCGAAGTAAAAGACCTGCGCGATCGTATCGTCGGCGAGGTTGATCTTAAAGAGCTTGGGACCGGCGGTGACCACTCGGCCGTCGACGCCAGGGTTGCCCGCGTCGAGGATCCACAGGTGGTCGTCGTCGTCGACGTACATCGCCTGAGCGCAGACGAAGCCGCGCAGCGCCGACGGCCCGGACTTGCCGTCCCACATGTTCCAATACGGCGAGGGGAAGGGCCGCAGCGTGCCGTCGGGCAAGAGCTCGGCGACAGAGGCCTCGGGTCGATCGTTCCACCACGGGAAGGTGACGAAGACGCGGCCGGTCTTCGAGACGGCGATGCCCGCGGGCTGCTTGCCTTCGAAGGCCGCGACCTCGACGACGAGCTTGTCCCACTTGGCTTCGAAGCCGGGGGCCTGGCCGTGGCCGGCGGTCATGCCCTTGGCGCAGCCACCGAGCAGCAGGACCGCGAGGATCAGGATCGCCGCGGTGAGAAAACCCTGGGTCACAGGCAGATTGAGATACGAGCGTTTCGGTGCGTGCATGACGACTCCCTCCGGAGGGGTGAAAATTCCGGTGTTGAGGGTCGTATCGTTTGATCGCGCGCCGCGATTAACGTCCACATCAGATACATAAATCCGACGAGACAGCGCGAGAGGTTATACGGTCGCGGCGCGTGGTTATTCGACGGTCCCGAAGATGCGATCGCCCGCATCGCCGAGGCCGGGGACGATGTAGCCCTTGTCGTTGAGCTCGCGATCGATCGCGCAGGTCGTGATCGAGACGTCGGGGTGATCGCCCTGCAAACGCTCGATGCCCTCGGGCGCGGCGAGCAGGCAGGTGAAACGGATATCCCTGCACCCCCGCTCTTTCAGCACGCGCACCGCCGCCGACGCGCTGCCCCCCGTTGCCAGCATCGGATCGACCAAGAGCACCACGCCCGACGCGATATCGGCTGGTAGCTTGACGTAGTAACTCACCGGCGTCAGCGACTTTTCATCGCGGAACATCCCGATGTGCCCGACCTGCGACCCCGGGATCAACCGCGCCATCCCCGCCGCCGGGCCCATCCCCGCGCGAAGGATCGGCACCACCGTGATCGGCCCCTCCAACTGCACGCCCTCGTAAGGCTCGATCGGCGTGTTCACCGTGTGCGGCCGACTCGGCGCACCCCGCAGCGCCTCGTACGCCAACAGCGCACCCAAACGCTCGGCCGTATCGCGAAACCGATCCGTCCGCGTATCCAGACTCCGCATCGCCGTCTGCAGATGCCCCACCAACGGGTGCTCGATCAAATGCACTCGATCCGACATCAACGCGCTCCCATCAAAAAGCCATACCCAATCTACCACCACCAAACCAATCAAGCACCCCAAGCCGGGGCAAAGCAACGCGCCGCCCCGGATTCCCGCCCCAGATACCTACCCCACCGCCAAACCACCCCTCACTCAAACCCGATCCGACGCAGCACCTCCCACGCCGACTCACCTTTACCATCACCCTTCACCCTTCACCCTCACGCACCTCGTCGACCAACGACATCGGCACCCCGATCCCCACCACAAACACCTGCCCCGTGTAAGGCTCCGACACATCGACCTCAAAGCCCAACTTCCGCGCAACGAACGTCACCGTCGCGTCCGCACGCACCGCGCCCGTCGGCAACGCCGCCGCCTCGCCCGTATCGCAATCCAAACCCGAAGGCACATCGATCGCCAACACCAACGGCCCGCTCGCCTCGCCCTCCCCCGATCGTCTTCGCCTGTCCCCCGCCGCATTCATCGCGTCGATCACCGCCGCCGCGTGCCCCGTCAAACCGCGCGACGACTGGTAGCCCGTGCCCAAAAACGCATCGATCAACAGGTCGGCCGAGCCCCAGTGCGACGACTGCTCGGCAAGCGATTGCCCGTCGTCGCAGCGCATCAGTTTCACCCCCATCCGCAGGCACACGCCATAGTTCACCGCCGCGTCGCCCGACAACGCCGTCGGATCGCTCGCGGTGTACACCACCACCTTCCGCCCCGCGTTGACCAGATGCCGAGCGATCACCAGCCCGTCGCCGCCGTTGTTGCCCCCGCCGCAGACGATCGCGACCTTGTTGCCCTCAATCGCCTCGAGCATGCCCGTTGCGACGTCCGTCGCGTTCACCCCCGCGTTTTCCATCAGCACCAGCCCCGGCAGTCCGAGCCGATCGATTGCCAAACGATCGACCGCGCGGGCCTGCTCTCGCGTCAAGGTCACGGGCGCTTCCGACGGGCTGAGATCGCTCATACCGCGATCATAGACCCGCACCCCGCCGAGGCAACCCCGCCCGCCACGCGACCGCCCCACCGCCGGTAAAATCACTTCCCTCCAGGGGGCGTAGCTCAGTGGTTAGAGCACGGGACTCATAATCCCTCGGTCGCAGGTTCGAATCCTGCCGCCCCTATTGACGCGAAACACGCCTTTGTCGTCGGCCAGCACCGCGTATCGCCGATGAAACTTGTAACCGCGCTGGCCCGGACCGCGTCTATCTGCCATACTATGCTTTAAGCAGACAGCTGCACCCCACCCATCCACGCCCCACGGCGGGAGACACCCTATGAACCACCTGACCCAGACACTCGCGTTCGGCATGCCCGGCTGGCAAGAACTGCTCATCCTCGGCGTCATCGGCCTGCTCATCTTCGGCAAGCGATTGCCCGAAGTCGGCCGGTCCATCGGCAAAGGCATCGTCGAGTTCAAGAAGGGACTCGCCGGCATCGACGAGGAAGTCGAAGCCGCCGTCTCCGAGAAGAGCAAGCAGATCGACCAGGACGCCGGCAACACCACCCCCGTCGACACCCACGCCGAATCGACCACCAAGGCCGAGCCCTCGACATAAATGACTCGCTCCACACAAACCACGCAGCCGCCGACCAACGCCTCGGCGGTTTTTTCTTATCTACACAACAGCCCGTCGCCGAGGCATTACTCGGCGGCTTAAACAGCAATAAAAAAAAGGCCTCGTCCGGGGAGGCAGCCGAACGAGACCCGATCCAGGGCGATAGATTGTCGTCGCGCGATCGCTTCGCTTTGCAGCCACGCATCTCGCGGCCCCGCGTGTTGCTCGGCGGTCTTCGCCGTGCCGCGTGGGACAGAGATAGTTACCGATTCAATCGCCGCGCACGCCAATCGCCGAGGTAAAAACCCGGCCGCCTGAGGTGGTCGAGTTCGGGCTGTGCCGGTTAGTCAGAACAGACGCCCGCTAACGCGTCGCTGACGTCGATTGACGCCGCGCAAAAAGCAGGATGAGAAAAAAAGGCACCCACCAGATCAGATCGTTGCCGATGAGAAACCACCCGAAGCTCAACGGCAGCGCGTCGAGGATCACCGCCTGCCACACGAAGCCGATCGGCCCGAACACCTTGCCCAGGAACCCGACCAGCACGATCGGCCAATGCCGCGCCGGATCGTACGCCGCGATCCAGTACCCGATCCCGTAGACCCCAACGATCATGCCGACGCACTGCCAGATCGCGGGATACGTCGGCCGATCCATCCCCATCAGGTCGAAACCGAGATTCGGAAACAGTACAACCCCCGCGCCCCAAACCAGGTTGTAGACCGCCGCGAGAACGAGCGTCCAATACATCCAACGCGGGGCTTGCGATTCTTTAGACATAACGAAGTTTAGGCAATCGCATCAGCACGGTGTAGCGGGAGACGCGAAGGGTCCCGTGCGGCCAAATCTCAAATGATTCGCACGGGCGGCTTCGCCGCGCCCGCTACACCGTGCTATCGAAAATCAACTCGGCCGCGTCATCGCGTCGTAGTCCATCAGCTCATCCAAGCGCTCGGGCGGCATCAACTCCAACTCGCCGACGAGCTCTTTGATGGTCTTGCCCTCCTTGTGGGCCTGCTTGGCGAGGTCGCTGCACTTGTCGTAGCCGATCTCGGGGGCCAGCGCGGTGATGGTCATCAGCGACGCGTCGAGCAGCTCGGCACAGCGAGCCTCGTTGACTTCCAAGCCGACCAGCAGCTTGTCGACGAAGACGTTGCAGGCGTTACTCAAGAGCGTGACGGACTCGAGGAAGGCGTCGATCATGACGGGCATGGCGACGTTGAGCTCGAAGATCGAGCCGACCCCGCCCAGGCCGGCGGTGGTGACGGTCGCGTCGTTGCCAATGACCCGGCAGCAGACCTGCATGACCGATTCGCAGATGACGGGGTTGACCTTGCCGGGCATGATCGACGACCCGGGCTGGATCGCGGGCAGGTTCAGCTCCCCGATCCCGCATCGCGGCCCGGACCCGAGGTGGCGGATGTCGTTGGCGATCTTGGAGAGGGAGACGGCGATGGTTTTGAGGTGGCCGTGGGCGAAGACGAAGACATCCTTCGCAGCCTGCGCGGCCGGGTGGTTGTCGGATTCTTCGAACGGTAGCGCTGTGCGAGATTTGATCACATCGCAAACGCGCTTGGCGAACTCCGGATGCGTGTTGATCCCCGTACCCACCGCGGTGCCACCGATCGGCATGGACTTGATGACGACGTCGGTGGCGCGAACCAACCCGTCACGGCCGTACATACACTGCGCGGCGTAGCCGCCGAAGACTTGACCGAGTCGAATCGGCGTCGCATCCATCAAATGCGTACGGCCTGTTTTAAGAATCTTGTCATACGCCTCCGACTTGTCGCGAAGCGACGTCTCCAGTTTATGAAGGCTTGAATCGAGCACCTCCATCATTTGCAATGCAGCGGCAATATGCATCGCCGTCGGGAACGTGTCGTTACTGCTCTGCCCCATGTTGACGTGGTCGTTGGGGTGGACGCGGTATTGTTCGGGGATGTCCGCCCTTGAAGCCCACGGCGATTCGCCGTGGGCTTCGCCCAAGAGTTGTATCGCGCGGGTGGCGATGACCTCGTTGGCGTTCATGTTGGTGCTCGTGCCGCTGCCGGTCTGGTAGACGTCCACGGGGAAGTGGGCGTCGTGCTTACCTTGGGCGACTTCGTCCGCGGCGGCGATAATCGCATCGGCCAATTCCGGGGGGAGCTTGCCGAGGTCCTTATTCGCTTGCGCGCAGGCGGCCTTGAGGTGGCCAAACGCGTGGATCACCGCCGGGGGCAGCGGGCGGTTGGCGATGGGGAAGTTGGCGACGGCCCGGGCGGTGCTGGCGCCGTACAGGGCATCAGCGGGGACGGGCATCTCGCCCATGGAGTCTTTTTCGATTCTTGTTTCGGACATCTCGTGTTCCTCGGTTTACGGGGAACGCGAGTGTACAGATAGGGCGGACATCTCGCCGAGCGCGACTCGATTACGCCGCGTCGTTCGGCTTCACGCCCTTGAACGCGGCGTGCTGGGCCTTGGTCTTGACTTCATCGAGCTGAGCTTCCAGCCGGCTGACGGTGAGTTCGACCATGCTCTGAGCGCTGTCGCGCAGCTCGCCGATGCGGCGGCGCATCGTCTGCTCGGCCTGCTGGATGACCTCGCGGGTCTGCGGCTCGATGTCGTTGGCCTGTGCTTTGACCTGCCGCGAGACGACCTCGATCATCGCGCGGGACGAGTCGCGGAGCTCGCCGATGTTCTCGCGCAGGGTCTGCTCGGCTCGCTTGAGCGCTTCGGCCGAGATGTTCTCGAAGGCCTCGAGCTTCTCATCGAGATCGGCCTGGGCACGCTCGGCGGTTTGCTCGGCCGAGTCGGCCAGCGAAGCGATCGAGTCGGCGACGGCTTTGCCTGAGTTCTCGGCGAGGTCGACAATCTGCATGATGCGGGCCGAGGCGTCTTGCTCGACGCGTTCGAGCCGGCCGTCGATCGAGCCGACCGCCTCGTCGACGCTCTGGGTGGCGAGGCCGATGCGCTGCGTAATACCGGCCTCGAACTGCGCGAGACGCTGCTGCGCCGCGGCGATCGCGGACTCGGTCGTCTCGAGCGCCTCGGTGCCGAGCTTGCGCGCGAGCTTGTCGTGGTCGGCGAGGCGCTTGCGGGACTGCTCGATGCCGTGCTCGATCCCGTCGTCGATCGCGCGCAGGTGCTCGACCGCGGCGGACTCGTACGCGTCGAGCTTCGCGTCCGCACTATTCAGCGCGGCGTCAACGGCGGAAGCGGCTCGGGCGTGGATCCCGTCGGCGGCCTCTTCGACGACGCGCTGAGCGTTGGCGACGCGTTCATCGGCGAGCGTCCGCAGCCGATCGACCTCGTCGCCGAGTTTAGCCAGCATCTGCTCGCGGTCGATGCTGCAGTCCACTTCGATCTTCTGCACCGAATCGAGGAAGCGGCCGATCGCCTGCTCGCGCGAGTCGTCGAGCTTGGCGATCAGCCCGTCGACGTAGCCGCCGGCCTCTTCGTCGGCCTTGGCGAGGTAGCCGTCGAGCGCGATCGCGATCTTCTCGTGGATCACCGCCTCGGCCTGCTTGAGCGTCTCTTCGTCGATCCCGCCGACGATCTGCGTGGCCTGCTCGGCGAGATGCTTGCGGATCACGTCCGTCTGCTCGCTCACGAGCGCCTCGATCCGCTTAGGTAGCGACTCAGCGAGCGCATCGGCCTTGCCCTGGGCGTTATCGACGATCGCGTCGAACCGCTCGGTCAGCGGCCGCAGCGCCTCTTCGACGTCGACGTCCAACGCGGCGATCTTGGCTTGGATCGCGCGCTCGATCTTCTCGCTCTGATCCGCCAGGTGCTGATCGACAGCTTCTTTCAGTGGCTGGGCGAGGTCGGCGGCCTGCTCTTTCGCAGTCCGCAGCGCGGCGAGCAGGTGCTTGTCCACGGCCTCGCTGG
The DNA here is from genome assembly GCA_049605275.1 of Phycisphaeraceae bacterium. GTDB lineage: Bacteria > Planctomycetota > Phycisphaerae > Phycisphaerales > Phycisphaeraceae > JAHQVV01. The sequence goes on along the minus strand of JBMYUK010000076.1, from coordinate 2,329 downwards.
CCTGCTTGTGCATCTGCTGCATGCGGGCGATGCGCTGATCGATCTGACGGTCCATCTCGTCGAGTTGCGTCAGGCGGTCGGCGATCGGGCGTTCGGTCTGAGCGAGCTTCTGGCGGACGTCCTCGGCGACCTTGCCGGCGGACATCTTGACGTGCTGCTTGGCCGCGTCGATGTGGGCTTTGAAATGCTGGGCTTCCTCGACCTGATTCACAAACGCCCGCGTCGTGTCCGTGATCGTGTGCCTCAGCGATTCGAGATACTGCGCGCGGTGTTCGATTTCGCCCTGCACCTTCGTCAGCGACGCGAGCTTGTCTTCGACGGCCTGTTCGAGCGACTCGACCTGCTGCGCGAGGGTGACAAAGCGTGCATCATCGGTCGTCTGTGCGACAGGATCGGGCGTCGGTCCGCTGACGGGCAAGTCGGCCGAGTGCTTGACGAGCCGGGCGAGTTTGAGCCGTTCGTCGCGGGCGCGATCGGCGGCGAGGCGCAGTTCATCCAACAGAGCCTGGCTCGAGGCCTGATGCGATTGCAGCGGGGATTGACCGGGATTGGACTGAGGCACGGGCGAGCCCTCCGCGGAGTAGGCAGACTGGAGAAACGGCCCCGCGCAGCGCTCGTCGCGACGACCTGTCTCGCTTATCGGCCCGCCGCGCGGAGGCGATGTAAAACCGATCGGCCCCGTTCATTATCGGTCCATACGTCCCCGGGGTGACCTCGATTCAGTTCGCGATTCAGCGGCATCAGTCCGTCGGCGGATGGCTGGCCACGCTCGCGGGTTCGCACACCAGGCGGATGCCCGTCACGTAAAAATCGCTGTACCAGTACCGGCTCTTCGGATAGTTCGGATAGCTCTCGCTCCAGATCTCGAGGTCTTCGACCGCGCGCCAATCGGCGGTGAGTTGCTCCGGCGGCGTGAAGATCGACCCGCCGACGACGACGCGATCCGTGCCCGTGTCGGTGACCCACTCGGCGACGGAGCCGAGCATGTCGTACAGCCCGATCGCGTTGGGCGTTTTGGACTTCACGGGCACGGTCTCTTGCAAGAGCGTGGTTTCGTTCTTGGGCGCGTTGTCGGCGTGCAGGGCGTGGCCGTCGAGGTCGTCGGGTATGCCGCCGCCGAGTTGAAGCGCGTGCATCCACTCGCGCTGCGTCGGCAGGCGATAGGTTCGGCCGGTCTGCTCGCTGATCCACTTGCAATACGCGACGGCGGTGAGCCGCGAGACGCCCATGACGGGGTTGTCTTTGAAGTTGAACTGGACGGTGCCCTGCGGATCGCCGTAGAGCGGGGTGGGCCGGAGTCCGACGTCGCGGAGCTCGGATACGACGTTCGCGGATTGGTTGTCGAGATCGCCGGCCTGCATCCACTTGTCGAACATGCCCCAGGTCACCTCGTGCTCGCTCATATAGAACGGCTCGATCCCCGCATCCGGATCGCCCGCGACCAGCCGCATCGCAAACGGATAGTTCTTGTCGTAGCCTTCGGATCGCTCGGTGAACCGCGGGGGCAACGCGTCCGTGTCGACGGCTTGCGTTAATGCCGGTCCTGATCGGGCGAGGCGGTCGGTTCGCTCTTCGAGCATCTCAAGCCGCTTGGCGAGACCTTGCAACACCGCGATGTCCTTCTCTGACTTGAGCAGCGCTTCCTTTTGGGCTTCGATCCGCTTGGCTAACTCGCCGATCACGGCCGCGGGGTCGGGCGAGGCGGTGATACGGACCGTCATCTCGACTTCATCGTCCACCGTCGACACCACGCCGCCGAGCGTCCCGGCCACGCTCGACGCACGCTTCTCGACGTCGTAGTCCGACCGCAGGATTGTGAAGTCAGCGTCGAGCGTCAGCGACGGTCCGGCGAAAGCCACGCGAGCGGGGATCGTGATCGCCTGGCTGATGCCGTTGAGCGTAAACCGTCCGACAAGGTCGTGCGTGTGCGACGATGTGGCAGCATCACTTAACGTCACGGTATCGCAGGTAAACGTTGCGAGCGGGTGTTGATCGATATCGAACCACTTCTCTTTGGTCGTGACCGTGGTGGTGAGGGCCTGCGCGTCGGTGCGAAGCGAGCGGGTGTCGAAGGTGGCTTCGACGGCGACGAGCGTTTGGGTCTCAGGGTTGTAGAGGACGCCGCCGGTGAGGGCATCCCACGTGCCTTCGTGGACGTCGCGCGTGCCGCCACCGGTGTCCTTGCCGCAGGTAAAGCTGACGCGCGTGTTGCCGCCGAGTTGAGCCGGGGCAAGCGGCACGGCGAGGTCCCCCGCCGCGGCGTCGACGCCGATGCCGGCGACCGCTTTGATCTCGCCACTACTGCTGGCGAACGCGGTCGACGGGTCAA
>JBMYUK010000075.1:0-9261 GCA_049605275.1 Phycisphaeraceae bacterium | reverse complement strand
GAATAAGCACGCCGCCGTGGTCCTCCTGGCAGGCGACGTATTCCTTGGCGACGAGATTCATGCCGTCGACCAGCGGCGTGACCATGGCGACGTCGGAGATCGCGTAGAGCGCACACAGCGATTCGAACTTCACGCCGCGGTTGATGAAGTGCACCGGGATGTTGCTGATCGTGGCGTACTTGCCGTTGATCCGGCTGACGGCGAGCTCGATGTTTTCCTTGAGCGCCGCGTACTCGCCGACGTCCTCGCGCGAGGGCACGGCGATCAGAATGAAGACCACGTCGTCCCGGCGCTCGCGGTTGTACTCGAGATACTTCTCGATGGCTTCGAGTTTCTGGGGGATCCCCTTGGAGTAGTCGAGGCGCTCGACGTTGAGGACGATGCGCTTGTCTTCGTAGTCTTTCTCGAAGCGCGCTTTGCATTCGCGAAAGCGTTCGGAGCCGAGTTCGGCCTCGAAGCCGGTCCAGTTCATGCCGATGGGGAAGACGCCGATGTGCGTCTCGGCGTCGTCGTGACGGATGGTATAGACGTCGGACTCGCTTCCGGTGAGCCTGAGCACGGCCGAACGGAAGTGGCGCAGATAGCCGAAGGTGTGGAAGCCGACGAGGTCGGCGCCGAGCAGGCCTTCGAGAAGCTCTTGCCGTTTGGGATGGCAGCGGAAGATCTCGTAAGAGGGGAACGGCGTGTGCAGGAAAAAGCCGATACGCAGGTCCGGCCGGCGCTCGCGCAGCATCTTGGGCAGCAGCATCAGGTGGTAGTCGTGGACCCAGACGAGGTCGCCTTCTTGTGCCGTGTCGCACACGGCGTCGGCGAAGCAGGCGTTGATGCGTTCGTAGGAGAGCCACCACTTGTGCTGGTAGTTGAAGTAGGTCTGGTTATAGTGCAAGAGCGGCCAGAGCGACGAATTGGAGAAGCCGTGGTAGAAGTCGGCGATCTCTTCTTCGGATAGGAAGATCGGGTGGTAGCCGAACTCGGCGCGGAGGCGATCGGCGAGGTCGGCCTGGTCGTTTTCCTCGGCCGCACCGCCGGGCCAGCCGATCCACTGCAACTCGAAGTCGTCGCGGATGCCCTCGAGCGCGGAGACCAGACCGCCGGAAGACTTGACGAGTTCTCCTTCGGCGATACGGACGGGTAAACGGTTGGAGACGTTGATAATACGATTGTTGGTTTGATGAGCGGGCATTGTTCCGTTTCGGGTCGGTGTTTGGGTGGCGTCTCACCATACGCGCGACCCGCGCGCACCTCAAGCGGGCACACCAATCGCTAGCATGATGCGATGGACGATGTCCAAAACATCATGCGACTCCCGTGGCTGGTCGCGGCGGCTGATGCGGGGTGGCGTTCCATGTGGGGCACGATCGTTTGTCCCACGGAAACGCGCGGCGGCATGCTGCTGAGTCAGCGCTTCGACTGCGGTTCGCTTCGACTGCGCGAGAGCGAGCCCGGCTATCGCACCGACTGGCACCTCGCGGGGGAGGCGGTGTTGATCGTGATCCGACAAGGCACGCTGCGCATCGAAACGCACGGCGACGACCCACGCGATTTTCACCCCGGCGATGCGTTCGTCGTGGCAGACGCCTTGCCGGATGACCAGCCATTCGATCCGACGCGTCACGGCCACACGGCCGAAGTCGTCGGCGACCAAACGCTCAAAGCGATCCATATCAAGCTGAACGAGTTTTCACCGTGAGTGCTGGACGAAAGCTATTGCGGTGGATCGAGATGCTCGCGCTCTTCGTTGCTGCGCCGGTGTTGCTTTGGCAACTGCCCGGCGTATTCGATGGAGGCGGGCTGTTCCTATTCCTCGCGGTGATGGCGCTCGTGTGCGGCCTGGCGATCTGGTTCGACCCGACGTTTGAGCGAAGCAAACTCTGGGACGTCAAGCCCGTCGCGCCCGCGATGGGGTGGGTGATCGGGCGTTGGGTGGTCGCTGCGGCCGCGCTCACTGCGCTGCTGGGGCTCTTCGCCGGCCGAGAATTGCCCGGCCTGTCCATCGCCATCCCCACCACGCCGTTTCGACTCTTTCAGCGACAACTGCTCGCCAACGATTTCATCGAGTCCGTCGCTTTGGCGATCACCCTGCAGGGCCAGCCCGAGGCGCTCGCGCGATTCGTCGCGCTCGCGTTGCGACATGTGCACCTCGTGCTGCCGCTCATCATCACGCTGTTTTATCCATGGATCTCGGTCTATCCACAGAACGTGATCTACCGCGCGTTCTTCTGTCACCGCTACCGCGCGATCCTCGGCGGAGGCTGGTCGCTCATTCTCCTCAATGCCGCGGCCTTTTCCTTCGGGCACGTCATGTTCAACAATTGGGTCGTGCTGCTGCTGACGTTCGTCGGCGGGCTCGTATTTACGCGCACGTATTTGAAGTCGCGATCGCTGCTCCTTGCTAGCATCGAACACGCGCTCTATGGCCTGTTCTGCTTTTACCTGGGCATCGGCGTCTTTCTCGTCTACGGCGCGTCGGGGTAATGCGTCTTGATGCGTCTGCCGCTCTGTCATCAACTAGCCTGAAAAAACGAACAGCATCGCCACGCCGCCGACGGTGACGACCGCGCCGAGGATCGCTCGTGAGGAGAGCCTTTCGCCCAACAGCGCTACGATCGGCAGGACGAACAAAGGACTTGTCGACAGCAGCGTCGCGGCGACGCCGGCCTTGTCCGCGTGCTTCGCGGAGACCTGCATCAGCCAGATGCCGCCCACCGTGCCGAGCAGCAGCGCGCCGATAAACATCGCGTAGGCCTGCGGTTTCGAAGGGCGATCGGGGTGGTGATGGGCATGACCGCCGGGGTCTTTGAGCAGGCGATCCATCGGTAAGAACGCGACGAGCACCAGCGACCCCGCGAGCAGGCGGACCCACGCGCTCGCCGCCGGCGTCATCTCGGCGACGAGCAGCACGTGGCGCGAGAGCAGATAGCCGGCCGCCTGACAGGTCGCCGCGCCGATGCCGAAGACGACACCCAGCGGATCGACGTGGCCGTCGGACCCCGGGGCGTTCCCCTCGGCGATGACCCACGCGACCCCGCCGCACGTGAACGCGACACCCGCGATCTGCAGCCACGTCAACGGCTCGTCCATCAACGCCCACGCGATCAACACCGTGATCACCGGGTTGATCGTGAACAGCAGCAGCACGCGACGCGCCCCCATCCGGTTCAGCCCGGCGAAAAACAGCGTGTCCCCCAGCCCGATCCCGATCACACCGCTGAGTGCCATCAGCCCGAGCAGCGGCCACGACATCGACCACGGCCGCGTCTCAAAGGCCAACCAATCCACCGCCAACACGACCGACAACAACCCGACCGCGATCAGCCCCTTGGACATGTTCAACAGCACCGGCGGCATCACGCGTCCGACCCGCCGATACAGCACCACCGACACCGCCCAGAACATCGCCGCCGTCGTCGCCGCGACCAAACCCCAGGACGCGTATGGATTGGATACTTCAGCGAGCATGAGGGCGGTGATGATAGGCCTTGCAACAGAACAGGACATTTGCTGTGGGATCCATACAAGTTGTGTCCGTAGTGAGAGACGGCAGTGGGCGACGCGATGAATCATAAAGCCCGATAACGTCTGCGCGCTGGAATACGGTTCATCCGCGTTCTGCACCGAATAGAGGGGTGGCGAGATGGTTCGGATGGAGCGCAGCGATGCCACAGATGACGATGGGACAATGGCGGCGACGGCTCGGCGACGCCGTCGCGCTCGAAGAAGCGCCTAGGCAATCGGGGCTTACTTCGATGCAGGTGCTCAAAGCGGTGAAGACCGGCAAGGTCAGGTTGCACACCTTCCGCGCGGCCGACGGCCGAGTGTTCCGCATGGTCAAGACCCGCGACCTGCAGGCTTACCACGAGAAGTCCCCCGCCGCTGCCTCGCAAGCCGCCGCATCGCCCGACGCGGTCGCCAAGCCCGCGATCACCATGGACGGGATGAAGGCGGCTTTCCGCGAGATGGCCGAGTCCTGATCGACGCCGACGCGTTTCGCCGTGGCCGACTTGCCCGCGAACCGCGCCGCGATACCCTGTTCGCATGAAAGTAAGTCTGAACTGGCTCAATCGCCTGCTCGAACCGGCCATCGACCTCGATGAGGCCGAGCGTTTGCTGACCGCTGGCGGGTTCCCCGTCGAAGAAATCGTAACCGTCGGCGACGACACGATGCTCGATGTCGAGGTCACATCCAATCGTCCGGACGTCCTCAGCCACGTCGGCGTTGCGCGCGAGATCGCGGCCCGAAGCGAGCGATCGCTCAACTCGCCCGCCTCCCAAACGCCGAACGAAACCGCTGATGCAATCGATTCGCTGGCGTCTGTCACGAACGACGCGCAGGACCTCTGCCCGCTCTACACCGCGCGTGTGATCACCGGCGTCAAAGTCGGGCCGAGTCCCGATTGGCTCGTCCAGGCCCTCGAAGCCGTCGGCCAACGCACGGTCAACAACGTCGTCGACATCACCAACTTCGTCCTCCTCGAGCTAGGCCAACCGCTGCACGCCTTCGATCTCGGCAAACTCGCCGGTCAACAAATCGTCGTGCGTCACGCAACCCACGACGAACCTTTCGAAGCGATCGATCACAGCAAGCATCAGTTGCGAACCGACACGCTCGTCATCGCCGACGCGACGCGCCCCGTCGCGGTGGCGGGCGTGATGGGCGGTGCGGAATCGGAGGTGACCGACCAAACAACGGACTTACTTATCGAGTCTGCGATGTTCGACGAACTGTCGGTGCGTCGCACGAGCCGACATCTCAAGCTCTTCAGCGATTCGTCGTTTCGCTTCGAGCGCGGCGTCGATCCGCTCGGCGTCGAACGCGCGAGCCATCGCTGCTGCGAACTCGTACTCGAACTCGCCGGCGGCACCCTCGCCCAAGGCATCATTCGGGTCGGTCGCGACGATCCCGCCCCAACGCGGATCAACCTGCGCAGCCAGCGGACACGCGACCTATTGGGCATCGATCTCGCTGCACCGCAACAAGCAGAACTCCTCGGCGCACTCGGCATCGAAACGCGTGTCAACGGCGAAACGCTCACCGCCACGATCCCCAGTTACCGGCTCGACCTCGTCCGAGAGATCGACCTCATTGAGGAGATCGCTCGGCAACACGGCCTGGCCAACATTCCGACCCAGGACAAGATCAACATCGTCGCACACCGCCCGCAGGACAACGTCCAAGCCAAGCGCGCGGTCGTTCAGACCCTCGTCGCCCACGGCTACCACGAGACGGTCACCCCTTCGCTCATCACGCACGACGACGCGAAGGCATTCGCCGCGGACGATCGCTTGGCGACGCTGGTCGGTGATATGCGACGGGCGGACAACACCCTGCGTCCCTCGCCGCTGCCGAGCCTCTTGCGCTGTAGAAAGCTCAATCAGGACGCGGGCAACGCGGGCGTGAGGCTCTTCGAGATCGCCGGCGGCTGGCAGCAAGAAGCCGGGCGGATCGCCGAGCGGCGCAGCCTGACGCTGCTGCGTGACGCAGCAGACCCGCAAGCCGCCCTGCGCGAAACCCGCGGCACGATCGAAGAGACCATCGCCAAACTCGCTGGCGAGCCCGCCACCGACGACGGCGGCGTCTTGGTCACGCCCGCCGAGATCGAAGGCTACGCCGTTGCCGCGGCCGTGCTCCTCGGCGAGACGCCGCTCGGTGTCTTCGGCCTCCTCGACGAAACCCTCACCGATCGCTTCGGCCTGCAGACCCGCCTCATCGCCGCCCAACTCGATCTCGAAGCCTTGATCGCGCTCTACCCGCCCTCGCACACCGCGGACGAACTGCCCAGGTATCCCGCGATCGAGCGCGACCTCTCCGTCATCGTCGACGAACACACGCCCTGGCAAGCCATCGCCGACGCGATCAGCAACGCCGACCCAGCGCTCCTCGAATCCACCGGCTTCGTCGGCACCTACCGCGGCAAACAAGTCGGCAAAGGCAAAAAATCCGTCACCCTGCGCATGCAGTTTCGCGACCCCGACACCACGCTTCGCCACGAACAGGTCGACCCACAAGTCGAATCCGTGGTCCAAGCGCTACACGAAAAAGTCGGAGCAGAACTACGCGGATAACAACGCGTGCACCCGCGACTCGCCCGGCAATCGACGGATCACCGCCCGAACATCTGCGTGTAGTGCTTCTGCTCTTGGCCCACCGCGATGCGCTTATGGCCTTGGCCCATCATGTTCTTGAGGTGCCCCGGGCTGTACCACCAGCCCATCGTCACCGCCAAGCCGTCTTTATAACCCGCGGCGATGTTCTCGCCCGACGCGGTCGTGCCGAAGTTCTTGGCCCGATCCCAAGGCGTCGTCTTGCCGGGCACCGGCGAGTCGTGCGCGAAAAAGCCGTGCTCGATCATGTCGCTGCTGTGGTCTCGGCAGCACGCGACCAATTTCATGTCGATCGCCAACGGCCTGAGCCCGAGTAGAATCCGTCGACGATTGGCCTCGTCGATCGCGTTCGCTTCGTCGTCGGATAGCTGCTCGCGATACTTCACGTTGTCCGCGACGACTTGAGCGTCTTCGCGCGTTTCGGCGAGGGCATAGAGAATCGCGGTGCGATCGACCCAATCCAGGTCCTTCCCGCCGAGTTGCTGACGCATCTTGATGAGGCGAGGATCGCCGTTGCGCAGCTCGTCCGTGGTGATCGAGATGGCCTGCTCGAGTCGCTCGAAGATCGGGTCGAGTTCGCTGGGCACCCGCTGCTTGGTCGGATCCTGAACCTCTTGGATCACGACGCGGGCCTGGCGGCGCATCGCGTCGACTTGCTCCTGCGTCGCGGCGCTGCGTTTCTTAGCAATCAGGTCCTGGGCGGTGCGGCGAGCGCCGCCGAGATACTGCTGGTACACCGCCTTGAGGCGGGACTGCTCTTCGAGAATCGCGCGGTGACGGGCCTCTTCGGCAGCGGCGGCCTCGGCCTCGCGCTGAGCGATCTGCTCGGCGGCGATCTCGGCGATCAGCGCGATCTCGCGCTGATCCTGCGCTTTCGCCGCAACGGGCAGCACGAGCGTCAGGCTCAAAGCGAACCACACAAGCCCGTGTACCATTCGGTCGATAATCATCTACATGCTCCGTAATACAAAGAGTGGACGCGACTTAACGCACTCCACGTTTATACTATCGGCAGCAAACCGCCGGTGAAATCCCCTCGTCAAAGTTTTTTCCACGCGAGCCGAGACCCGGCTGGAGACCACCTTGCCTCAAACGCCCTGCCCCTATTGCGGTCATTCAAACGATGCAAGCGCCGCACGCTGTGGCGCATGCAACGGCTTGTTCGAGCCGCTAAGCCGTAAGGCGACCCAACTCGCGATGGGACCATGGTTTGTCCGCGACGAGGATCGGCCGTTCATGCCCGGCTTCAGCGAGACGATCCTCCGCCAGCAGGTCGCCGCGGGCCGCATCAACGCGAACACGATCGTCCGCGGGCCGACCACGAATCAGTTCTGGATGACCGCGGGCAAGACCCCGGGCGTCTCTCGGCTGATGGGTGCCTGCCACGCCTGCGACGGGGCTGTCAGTCCCGAAGATATCGCTTGCCCGCTCTGCGAAGCCGACCTGTCGCTGCCCGAAGAAGTCGATCGGCTCGGCCTCGCCTACGTGACCTCCGAAGCGCGGTCCCAAGCCCAGCGCGAGATCGAAGCGCAGCGCACCGGAGCCACCCCGCAGCGCCCGAAATCCAAACCGAGCGCGACGATCGTCAGCGCCGAGGCGCTCACGCCGGTCGACACGCAGCCGCCCGTTGAAAAATCGCTAGACGTCCTACCCGAAGACACCGACGAAGACGCGTCACCGCCGCACGCCGCCCACGACGACGGCCCGAGCGCGAGCGACATCGCTGAGGATGTTTGGCACGCGGAAGCATCGCCTGCTCCTCGACGTCGCCGGCTCAATAAAAAAGCCGACCCGCTGGTCGTCGGCATGAGCGTGATGTTTCTCTGCGTGTTGGGCTTGGGGATGGTGATCCTGCTGACGGGAGGCAAAACGACCGATGGCGACGATGCCGACGTTTCGACTGCGCAACAAGACGAGTCGACAGTCGAGCGCGACGCAGTTGCCGTGTCGCGTGCGAGTGTTCCCGCGTTGACCGCTTACGAGCGCTTGAATGAAGACGAGATTCCCGAGCCGTTCGTCGAGCGTTATGCGTCGATTCAAGCGATGATGGAGCAGGCGCGGGCGGATCGAGAGGCCGAGCGTTACAACCTGTCTTACGACGCCTACACCGAGGCCCGGGCGCTCATCGTGCCGTTGGAAGAGGACATCGCCGCGTGGCAACTGAACGAACTTGCACGCGGCGAAGCGATCGAGATCCGCGACCGGGTGCAAGACCTGCGTTCTGAGGCACAAGACGCCGAGGCGAGCCGGTGGGCGGCCGCGTCGCTCGCGACCGCAGAATCGATTTGGGAAAAAGCGGCCCCGCTCCTGGAAACGGGCCGGTACGCCGCGGCCAGCGACTCGCTGATCGAAGCGCAAGAGGGTTACGACGTCGCGATCGCTCGGGCCCGTGCCGGTCGCGAAGCCGATGCGGCGCGCGTCGTCTTGAACGATGCGATGCGGGCGGGTGCATCCGAAGCCTTGCTGCGAAAACTCGGCGGCGCTTCGTTTGTCGAGTTCGATCGCCTCAAGGGGGAGGCGGAGAAGCACTTCAACGAGCGGAATTATGACCAAGCGGAGCCAAGCTATCGCAAGGCATTGGCTGCGCTCAAGCAAGCGCAGCGAGCCGTCGAATTCGAACGCTATAAGAAAGTCTATGCCTATCGCGCCGGGGTCGAAGCATCGAGCCTGATGCTCGCCTCGGCCCGCGGCGACGGCGTCGAGCCCAAAGCCAGGCAGAAACTCGCCGAGGCGTTTGATCGGCTCGACCTCTCGCCCAACCCCGCCTCAAAGATCGAGCCCGGTGACGAAGTCGGCTTCACCGCGACAATGGGGCCGCTCGTCGCCGAGGCACGCGACGCCATCGCCGAGGCCCACGGTCAAACGATCAAGGCCTGCTACCTCATCGGGTTCCACGCCAATCTCATCAGCCAGACCCTCGAGACCAACGCGCTCACTCGCGAACAACAAAAACGCATCCACCAGTCGCTTGGCGTCATCGAAAAAACCGCCGACACCTCGGCATGGGACACCATCCGCCTGCGCACCCTGATCGACCCGGTCCGCGTGACCAACCGAAACGCCGACCTCAACCAGCCGCCCGAGGCAACGCGGGTCGAGTGGGCGAAATTCACCGAGCCGATGGACGATCGCGACGCCGCGGCCAAACTCATGGACCGA
>JBMYUK010000074.1:0-9512 GCA_049605275.1 Phycisphaeraceae bacterium | reverse complement strand
GCCTGGTCCTCGACCTGGCCGGGCGTGTTCGCGCTCTCGCCGGTGACCGACGGATCGAGCGCGGCCTGCCGGATAATAAAGATGCGGCGGGTTCGCCCGGGGATGCCGCGCGCGACGGTCAACGCCTCGACGATGCGGAAGTCGGGCTTGGGAATCACGTACGTGCCGGACTGCGTGCCGCCTTGGCTCGACTGGGCGAACACGCTGTAGGTGTTCTGCCGGGAGTCGAGCAGCTGGACGGAGACGGTCGCGTCGCGGAGCTTGTTGTCCTGGTCGAGCTTCTTGGCGATGTCGCGCTCGAGCTGGCTGGGGCTGCGACCCGAGGCCATGACCGGGCCGATGATGGCCAGGCGGACTTCGCCGGTCTCGGTGACACGGCGTTGCTGCTGGTCATCGACGCCGGGGATGCGGAGTTCGTAAACGGTCACGAGGATCGTGTCGCCCGGCCCGATCACGTACTCGCGGTTTTCCGGAAGAAGGTCCGAGGGGCGAACCCGGTCGGTGGGCATCTTGAAGTCGCGTTCGCCTTCGATGATGCTGATCGACTCGATGATCGGCTGAACGATCGGGGTCGACTCGCCGCGGTAGATCTGCGACTGGTCGAACCACGAGTCCATCTCGCAGCCGCCGGTCAACATCGTCACGACGGCCAGCCCGGCCATCCATCCCGCACGTTTGATCTGTCGCAGTTGCCTCACGGTCGTACTCCAAGCGCTGATTCGCGTGTTGTGCGGGCCCGCTCGCAGCGAACCCTTAATGTCAAGTCGCCTATCTTAAACCCGCTTCGCTCTCCACGCACGCGCGATGAAACAACGGGTTCCTACACTGATCGATACCTCACCGCGGCCGCTTTGCCAACGCGATGAACAAAAAACCTCTCACATCCGTCCGGCCCGCGCCGAGTGTGACGTTTGATACACATCGACCGCTTGAACCCCCCAGCTTAGCACCCGATGCCCAACGGGCGCGATAATCCGCCGACGACACCACCTCGCAGCCATACCTTAAGATGTCGAAACGTCCCCACCGACCGGAAAATCAAGACGATGGCAAAAAAAATCACGATTATCGGAGACGGGTCCATGGCCTGCGTCATGGCCATGCTCCTCGACTCAAGAGGCCTCGACGTCACCGTTTGGGGGCACGATCCCGACGTCGTCGCCGAGATCATCCAAACCCGCGAAAACGCCGCTTACCTCCCCGGCTACCGCCTGCCCGAAGCCATCCGATTCACCGCAAAGCCCGAGAACGCGCTCCAGAACGCCGACCTCATCCTCAACGCCACGCCCACCCAGTTCATCCGATCCGTCTGGCAAGGACTCGCCCCCCACACGCCTCCGGGCGTCGGCGTCGCCTCGGTCTCCAAAGGCATCGAAACCCAAACACTCCTAAGACCCACCCAGATCATCGCCGACGTCCTCGGCCAACAAAAAGACGACCCCGACAAACCCGCACGACCCTACGCCTCCATCTCCGGCCCCACCGTCGCGCACGAACTCGCCAAGTGCCTGCCCGCCACCGTCTGCGCCGCCTCCGACGACGACGCCTTCGCCAAGACGATCCAGGACGACTTCACCACCCATTGGTTTCGCGTCTACACGACGCCCGATCTGGTCGGCGTCGAGATGGCCGGGGCCATGAAAAACTGCATCGCACTCGCCGCCGGCATCCTCGACGGTTTGCAAGCCGGCAACAACGCCAAGTCCGCGCTCCTCTCCCGAGGCCTCGCCGAGATCACCCGACTCGGCACCGCCATGGGCGCCAACACCGAAACCTTCTTCGGCCTCACCGGCGTCGGCGACCTCGCCACCACCTGCTTCTCACCCACCGGCCGAAACCGGACCTGCGGCGAGATGCTCGGCCGAGGCAAAAAACTCGAACAGGTCCTCGAAGAGATCCCCGGCATCGTCGAAGGCGTCCCCACCGCCAAGGCCGTCATGGCCCTAGCCACCAAGTACCGCGTCGAAATGCCCATCTGCGAACAGATCTACAAAGTCCTCTTCGAACAACTCGACCCCCTCGAAGCGATCAGCCGGCTGATGTCAAGGGAGCCCAAGCCCGAAAAAGTCGGCTGATCAGCCCCCATTCACAGCCTAAAAAACTCGATTTAACCAAATCTTATCGCACACTTAACAATCATCGTCTTTCCTCGGCCCCGGAGCCCCCTCGACAGACGTCCACTTGATCGCCCACGCGCTTACAAACATGCGTGCACATGAGAGGCTCGAGGCGAAGCCCACGTTCCTTGAACGTGGGCCAACGATCGACGCCCCGCACAACCGCACAACCGCATCTTCGACACCCATCCATTAAGCCCTTGTCCGCAATCCTGCGCGCGCACCTGCTACGCAGCCCCAACCCGCGCAAGGCCAGCTTGTCATCTCACACAACAGACCCCGCTTCGCACGCTTGTTTTCTGCACAGCGCGTGTGACGCTCACCTTACAGACATCCCCGGGACTGCAGGGCAATCGCATCTGTTATGCAAAGGCGGGGCAGGCGTCTTGCCCGCCGTTTGGGCGCAGCCCAAAGTCTTACCCTTCACGACTTTGTCGCGACGACAGGCGGGACGCCTATCCCATCTGAGGCACTTGTCGACCATGTTCTTACGGATTGCCCTTCCGATTTGCTCACCGCTTGCGACGAGCCGTCTGCTATAGTGCGAGATGTGTCTGCCGCTATGGTCATTTGCCCGCTCATGGATCTATGGGGTCAGAGCGTTTTATCCGTGTGAGAAAAGAGATGATGCCACCTTATTTGTGTTCATTTAGCACTCGCCGGCTACTCTCTGCCGTTTGCGTGGGCTCGCTGGCCTTCGCACCCTCCGCGCTTGCGGACGATTACGACTGGCTTGGCATAGGCAGTTTCTGGTCGACGAGCGGCAACTGGTTCAACACGTCTCTGCCCATCGATGTCTTCACGGTCCCGGGGCCAGGGGACCGAGCCAGCATCACTGGTGACGGCGAAGAGGTGTTGCTGGATGCGAACATCACGGTCGACGAGATCAGGCTTTTCGGTGGTGCAGCACTCAACAGCAACGGATTCACCCTGACTGTTGACCAGTTCGGCACCAACAACAGTATTTCGACAACGACATCGAACTATTTCCGTCTGACGGAAACAGGCACCTCCTTCATCGATGCCAAGTTTGGGCAGGCGACGATTCAAGCCCAGGACAGGATCGATTTGCAGGGCGGTTCGGAGTTGGAAATCGACAACTTTTTATCGCTGGACGGAAGGCTGTTTGGCAGCGGCACGGTCTTTATGACCGAGGAGGGGACGGGCTCTAAGGCATTGACCAACAACGGGGTGATCGCAGCCGGCACTTCGACACAGGGCGGCACCCTCCGCATCACGCGAAACGGCACGTCCTCGGAACTCGATTCGGACGGCACGACCGGACAGGGCAGGCTCGAGGTCAACGCCAACAGCACGCTCGACATCGAGCTGCCCATCGCCGACGCGCACGGCGGCACCGTGACCATCAGGACCGGGGGCACGCTGAATATCGATAATCCGTGGACGCTTGACAACACCGGCGTCATGCTCCTGCAGGACTTCAACCCGGGCACGACCAGCGCGACGCTTCAAGGCGGTGAGTTTACGAATCGCGGTACGGTCCGGGCCTTCGGCGTGGTCGGGGCCGTGAATGTCTTCGAGGCCGACTACAACCAGACCATCGGGCGGACCGACATCGGCCTGGGGACCCGCAACTTCTTTCTGGGAAAGACCACCATCGGCGGGGTCATGGAGTTCGATGGCAACGGCGGACTCGTCGAATTCAACGGCGACACGTCGATCTTCGGCGGAACGATCAACACCGCATCGAACGACGAACTGCACTTCGCCGACCCCGGCGGCGCGAGTGTTAACAGCACCTCGACGCTGAACATCACGAACAACTCGACCCTGCGCATGAGTCAATCGGTCGCCTTCCAGGACGCCGACTCCATCGTGCTGTCCTCCGGCGGCGAGATCGTCCTCGAGGGCGACGCGGCGCTCAGCAGTGTCGCCTCATGGACGCACAGCGGCGGCGACCTGACGCTGCGGTCCGGCTCGGGCAGCACCGCCGCGATCACCGGTGGACAATTAACGAACCGCGGCACAATCATCGTCGATGGTGGACAGGCCCAGATCTTCGCCGACTTTACGCACAACCCGGACGGATTGATCGAACTGACGAACGGAGGTGACCTGAGCTTAGGGCTCAACTCCCAGATTTACGGCACGATCAACCAGACCGGCACGGGCTCGGTTCTCACCATCGACGGCACCGCGCTAATCGATTTAGCAACGATCAACGTCGGGCAGAATCAGCTGGTGCTAGACTCAACCGGTTTTATTGACATCGAGTCGGGTGCAGACATTAACGTCAGCTCAGGCCAGGTCACGGCCAAGGGAAGAATTTTCATCCGCGGTGCCGATGTCTTGGACTTCGGTTCGGGCGGCACCCTGTTCATCGAAAGCGGTGACACCGAGATCGTCGACACAACCTCGGACTTCGACTGGGACGGCGGCGACGGGACGACCAACACCGTCATCGCGAACGGCGCGGGTCTCGAAATATCCACACGCTTCATTGACCTGGGTTTCAGCCAACATGACGGGGGGATTTTTAATCGGGGCCGCCTCATCGTCCAGGTCTCAGGCGACGAATGGATCGCCGACGGCACGCTCTCTTTGCGTGAGGGCACGCTCGAAGGCAGCACCGTCCGCGTGACCGGCATGATGGAGGCCGTCGATGACATCAACACCAGCGCGAACCTGAGCACTGCCACCGCCGGGGTCATCATCGCCAACGGTGGCACGCTGAACATCGCGTCCAACCAGACCCTCCAGACCGACGCCCTCACCGTCGAGACCGGCGGCATCGTCAACGTCGGCAACGGCACGCTCGCGACCGGCCTGCTCGGCAGCAGCAGCACGATCAACGATGCCGAGGCCATCGCGTTCGCCGATGGCGAGTTCCAGGTCCTCGGCGGTACCACCACTGTCAACGACACGACCGGCATCTTCGACTGGGACGGCACCGGCTTTACCAGCACCACGATCGCGAGGGACGCACGCCTCAATATCAATGCATCGGCGATCGATATCGGAAACAACGACCACGACGGGGTGATCGAAAACCGCGGCATCCTGGCCGTCGATGTCGCCAGTGATGAGTGGACGGCCTTCGGCACCCTCCGGTTGCGGGAAGGCGAAGTCCTCGGCGACACCGTACGGGTCAACGGTACGCTTGAGGCGCTTGACGACACGGACACCTCCTTCAGATCCAGGAGTATTGTCTATGCCGATGCGATCATCTCCTCCGGAAGTCAGGTCACTTTAGGCCCGAATAGCATCCTCCAGTTCAACGGGGAAACGACGCTCGAAGGCGGCAGCTTCGCGATTTCCGCCGGCAGCTTTCTGAACTTTACTGGGGACACCTTTTTCCAGGGCCCGGACCTGATCACTGCAGGTAGTTTTACACTTGAAACCCCGACCCCAGCGCGGATTCAGGCCGATACGACATTCGATTCGCCCAGTTACGTTTTGACTGGTGCGGGCGTGCGAATCGAGGCCGGCAACACGCTGACCCTTGACGGCAACGCCGAACTGGTCGCCGGCCTATTCGGCGACGGCAAAGTCGTGCTGCTCGGGGACATGACTGCTAGAGGTTTTCCCTCTTCTATAGAGGCGAACTTCGACCTCGGCAGCGGCTCGGGCAACACCATTACGGTCGACGAAAGCTCACTGATCATTACTTCCAAAACGATCAGCGACAACCTCGGTGGGCCCGACTCGGCCGAGGACGTGACGGTCAACTTCGTGCTGGATCAAATAGGCACGCTCGATATCGATCTGGATGGCCGATCATCCTGGAACCTGAAAGGCAACCTGACGCTGGCGGGGTTTTATGGCGGCCCAGGAAGTCTATCGCAGCCCCGCGTACTCGGCGACGAGATCGTGCTGATGAACGGCAAACGCATCACCGGCAGCGGCGAGGTCCGGACCAAGGTCACCGTCGACAACGGCTTCCTTGAGCCCGGCCAAGGCTTCGGCAACATCGGCACGCTCGCGTTCGATGAAGTCGACGCCTCCGCCCAGGCCGCGACGATGTCACTCGACCTCAGCTACACGCCCCTCGGCGCCGTAAACGACAAGATCATCTTCAACGACCACGTCGAATTCGGCGGGCTGCTCCAAGGCTTCTTCTTCACCGGCTACACGCCGAACGTCGGCGACGAGTGGGACGTCTTCGACTTCGGCGGAACGGTCGCCGGCGAGTTCGATTTCCTCAACCTCGCCCTCCTCCCCGACGGCATGGCGTGGAACCTCGACGAACTCTACACCGAAGGCATTTTGCGCATCTTCCCGGAAGTGCTCGGCGACCTCGACCTCGACGGAGACGTCGACTTCGACGATATCAACCTCGGCGTCGGCAACTTCACCGGGCACCTCGGCAGCAGCTCCATGACCCTGGCCCACGGCGATTACGACTTCGATGGCGACGTCGATAATAAAGACCTGGGCTTCATCCTCGGCGCGTTCACCGGGCCGGGCGCCGGCGGTTCGCAAGAACTGTTCGCGTCGGCGTCGGTCCCCGAGCCGGGCTCGCTCGCGCTGTTGACAACCGCGGGACTGATCGCGATGCGTCGGCGACGCTAACTCGCAACGCGCCGACGGTTGCTCATGCCAGTCGTCGAGCGTCGCGTCTGTATCAAGCCAGCGAGTACAGGATTCACTTATCCTGGCGACGAAAACGGGCGTCGTACAGCACCGTGTTGTGACGGGTGTAGGTGCGGATCATCTCTTCGGTCCCCTCGGGCAACTCGAAGTCTTCCGCCGTGCTGAGGCTGTCCGCGTCCCCCTGCCAGTACAGCGCTCGGGCGTCGCTGATGAGCATGACGACCTCGGCCGAGCCGTCGTCGTTCATCGCGACCTGATAGGTCAACGGCACCTGCTTGCCGAGGATGTTGTTGCGGTTGTTGATGAGGTAGGCATCGATGTCGGCGTTCTTCGCCCAGGCCGCGCGATCACCGGTCCACGAATAGTACAGCCGGATGTAGCGGTCGTGGACCGGCAGCGTCACGGCGAAACACAGCCGTTCGTCATCGTCGGGATCGAACACCGAGAGGGTGACCTTGAACTCGTACGAGCCGTCGGTGTCGGCGGGCATGACGACGACCGTATCGACCCCCATGCCGAGGTCGCCGTCTTCGATCATGGCCTTGCCTTTGATGACGTGGCGGTCGAGGTCGACGGCATCGGCGATGAGATCGATCCAGCCGTCGGTCGGTTCGTCGGAGCGGGCGGCGTCGATCTGGATCAGCTTCTTGTTCGCGACCTCGTCCATCGCGGCGACGCGCTTGGCGAGCGCATCTTGCCGGGTGTACAACGCGAAAAAACGCTCGTACCACTTGCGCGACCGTTCGAGCAGCGGCTCGGCGAAGGGATCGTCCAGGTCCTCGGCCAACGCCAGGTACCAATCCGCGACGCGCATCGCCTCCGCCGCCGACGCCTTTTCGACCCCCTTGGCCGCGAAGCCTAAGACGTCGATCAGGTCCGCGTCGCGCGTCGATTGGACATACTGGGCCGCGCCGACGGGATCGTTTCGCTTGGTCACGAGCAGGTCGACCAGTTCCCGAGCGGCGGGGGCGTTCTGCGGGTTCTTGCGCACCGACAGCGCGAGCATCTCGATCCGGCTGTTGACCGCGCTCTCGATCGCCAATCGATCCAGCCGATCTTCGATGGAATCACGAAGCGGCGAATCTACCGAGCGCGCGATCGTATTCGCCTGCCGACAGATCGAGACGGCCTCATCGACCGCGCCTTTCGCCTCCGCACGATCCGCCAGCGAGAGCAACAGGTTGAGTAGGCTCTCGCCCACTGCTTCGCGATCCGATCGCGACGCCGCTCGAAACGCGCGGTTGCCCAGGTCGATCAACGTCTCCGATTCGATCGCCGGGTGGCCCGGCCACATCGCCTCCAGACGCACGACCGCCGACCGCATCATCTCGATGTCGGACCCCGCCGCGGCCAGCGGAATCGCATCGATATAGATCAGGCACTGCACCCCTTTGTCGTCCGGGATCTCGTTGGCGAACGCCATCATCTCCACGACCAGCGTCGAGTCGTCCGCGGTGCTGCGCGTTCGCCGGACGCTCGCGAGCTTCTCGCTGTACAGCGTATCGTAGACCGTCTGATCCTGATCCGAAACGGGCGACTGTGCACAAGCATCGTCCGTGCCCGAGACAAGAAGCAAGCCGATCCAAACGCTAAAGCCAATGAGTGATCGCATCCGTGAGACTCCGAAATAGGCTGCGAAACAAGTATATCAGGCAGCCGCTGACGACCGTTGGGGTCGCCCTTGCGTCGGTCTGTATCGACTGGGCAAACCGAAACGCTGTGCGTCAAGCCACGCCGCCGATCACGGGTCAATCGACGCTCGGATCACGCCGATGTCGATTGAGTATTGAGTGTTCTGAGGCAACCCCGTGATCTATCGGCAAGACGAAGACCTGGCCCCACCGCACGGCGAACTCGACTCCACCCGGCTGTGGGTCTCCGATCAGCAGTGGCTCGCGATCCTCGAGCGCGTTCAGCGCGGGCAGCCCGCCGTCGAGCGCGTCGTCGAAGAAGACAACCGCCGGCTCTACGCCAGGCAAGCGTACGAGTGCCGATGCCTGCTCCGACTCAGCGCCGAGGCCGGGACGTACATCGTCCGCACCCGCGACATCTCCTCGGGCGGGCTCCGCTTCGTTCACGGCCAATCGCTTCGCCCGTCGACCCGATGCACCATCGCGCTGCAGTCGGACTTCGGCCCGGGCCGAATCATCTCGGCCGTGGTCGCGTGGTGCAAAGAGATCGACCTCTACGACCCCGGCGTCGAGGCCTTCGAACTGGGCCTCAAGTTCGACACCCCCATCGACACCCGCGCGTTCATCGACAACGGCGGCGCGGCCTAAGCGCAACCAACTCCAACAGCACGGTGTAGCGGGAGACGCGAAGCGTCTCGTGCTTGTGTTTGTCTTGCGGTGCGCTCAAGCATGATCCGGATGCACCACCAGCACCTTGCCGATCTGATCACCCGATTCCGCATAGGCGTGGGCATCACCGATGCCATCGAGGGTAAACCGCCGGGCGTCGATCAGCGGTTGGACCTTACCGGCGTCGACGAGTTGTGTGATGCGTTCGAGGATGTGGCCGTGCCGCGATCGATCGAGGTCGTGCAGTAGCGGAATCAGCATAAAAACAAGGTGAAGCGAGACGGCCCGTGCGTGGAGCGGTCCGCCGTCGACCGCGCCTCGCCCCTGAATGCAGGCGACCTGGCCGTTGAGTTTGGCGGCATGGATGCTCGCCGCGATATTCGCTCCGCCGACGGTGTCGAAGACCGCGTCGAAGCCCTCGCCGGTTGTGAGCCGTTCGACGTATTGCTCGACCGATTCGTGCTTGTACCGGATCGTGTGATCGGCGCCGAGCCGTTGCGCGATCGCCGCTTTGCTGTCCGAGCCGACCGTCGCGCTGACG
>JBMYUK010000073.1:2181-9517 GCA_049605275.1 Phycisphaeraceae bacterium | reverse complement strand
CGGGGCGGCGCTTCGCTTTGCCCCGGCTTGGGGTGGGGTGGGTGTGGGCGTGGGGGTGGGAATGGAGGCTTTCTGGGGGGATGGAAGGGAAGGGTGTGTTAGGTGTGCGTTACGATTGGGTTAGATCGCGCGTGGGGCGGGTTGGGGTTGGGTTGGGCTTGTTGTTGGGGTTGGGCGTATGATGCGGAGTCGATCACGCAGGGCTTGTTGGTTATGTGGATGCAGCTGGTTTCTATCACGCGGATTACGTTTGTCGAGGCGATTCGACAGCCGATCTTCGTGGTGCTGCTGTTGATTGGTACGCTGCTGATGGTGCTGAATCCATCGGTGGCGGGGTATTCGATGGAGCCGGGCGCGGGGGACAACAAGATGCTGGTGGATCTTGGGCTGGGGACGGTGTTTTTGGCGGGGGTGTTTTTGGCGGCGTTCACTGCGACGGGGGTGGTGAGTCAGGAGTTGCAGAATAAGACGGCGTTGACGGTGGTGAGTAAGCCGGTGCCTCGGCCGGTGTTTATCGCGGGCAAGTACATCGGGGTGAGCGGCGCGATCGTCTTGGCGGCGTATTTGTTGATGCTGGTGTTGATGCTGACGCTTCGGCACCGGGTGTTGCAGAATAAGTCGGACCCGATCGATTGGCCGGTGGTCTTGTTCGGGGTCGGGGCGGTGGTCGGTGCGTTGACGCTGGCGGCGGCGGCGAACTATCTTTACAAGAAGGTGTTCGCCTCGACGTTCATCTATGGGTTGGTGGTGATGCTGTCGGCGGGGTTCGCGCTGGTGACGGTTATCAATAAGGACTGGGGGTTTCAGAGCCCGGTCACGGATTTCGCGGCCGACGACGGTCGGATCGGACAGGTGGCGGTGGGCGGGGTGTTTTTGGTGCAGGGGCTGTTGATTCTGACGGCGTTTGCGGTGGCGTTGTCGACGCGGTTCAGCCAGGTCGTGACGCTGGTGGTTTGCCTGGGCGTGGTGATGCCGATCGGGATGATGTCGGGTGCGTTGAACCAGCTGGTGAACGCGGCGGTGGGCGTGCAGGCGGGGGCGCCGGTGTTGGCGAGCGTGCAGAGCGTATTGGCGGCGGAGTTGCCGTTGGCGCGCAAGGGGGCTTATCTGGGGGCGAAGGCGGTGTACGTCGTTGCGCCGAACTTCCAGTTCCATTGGCCGGCCGACGCGATCACGCAGGGCAACTCGCTCACGCACGACGCGGAGGGGCGGTTCGATCTGGGGTACTTAGGAATGGTCAGCGCGTACACTGGCGCGTACATCGCCGCGGTGCTCGGGCTCGCGGTCGCACTGTTTCAGAGTAAAGAGGTCTCGTAAATGGTTGCGGAACAAGGCGAATCGGGCAAGGGGTACGAGGTCGTTCATCTCGATGCGCTGCCGGGGGTGCGGTGTCCTTGCGGGACGACGCGTCGGGCGTTCGCGGATGTGCCGGACGCCCCGGCCTCGCTGCACCGGGTGGTCATCGATCGGGACGCGAGGACGCATTACCACAAGACGCTGACCGAGATCTATTACGTGCTCGAGGGCGAGGGCGTGATGGAACTCGATGGCGAGTCGGTGCCGGTGGGCCCGGGGAGTTCGGTGCTGATTCGGCCGGGTTGTCGTCACCGCGCGGTCGGGGACATGACGATCCTGAACGTGCCGATCCCGCGGTTCGATGCGAGCGACGAGTGGTTCGACTGACGCGGTAGCGATGTGAAGCAAAGGCGCGATGCTACGGATCGCAGGACAGGCGCGATCGGCGTGTCATGGTTTGCCTGCGACGCGTAGCGTCGCGGCTGTTTCTCAAGGAAAATTAAGATGGGGTCCGTCTTACGAGATTTGCGACAAATCTTGGCAGAGCTCGCGCATCGCTCTGATCGTCTTCGGGAACTGCATTGAAAAAACGCCCGCCGCGCTACATTGCACGGCGGACGTTTGATGGGGGGCTTGTTGGCGTCGCGATCAGCTGGTCTTGAACTGTCCGACGAGTTGTTGGAGGGTCTCGGCGCGTTGGCTGAGTTGGGTGGCAGCGGCGGCGGCTTGGTTGGTGCCTTCGCTGGTTTGCCGGGTCACCATGGCGATCTGCTCGATGTTGCGGGAGACCTCTTCGCTGGCGGCGGACTGCTCTTCGGCGGCGGCGGCGATGGACTGAACCATCGCGCTGACGTCTTGAGCACTCGCGACGATCTGCTTGAGCGCGTCGCCGGCCTGCTCGGCCTTCTCGACGCCGGTGGTCACCTCTTGCGTGCCGGCGTTCATCTTGTCGACGGCGGTGGTGGTTTCGTCCTGGATCGCCTGGATCGAGCCGGCGATTTCTTCGGTGGCTTTGGTGGTTCGGTCGGCGAGTTTGCGGACCTCGTCGGCGACGACGGCGAAGCCTCGGCCGTGCTCGCCGGCGCGTGCCGCTTCGATGGCGGCGTTGAGGGCCAGGAGGTTGGTCTGGTCGGCGATGTCGTTGATGACGGTGATGACCTCGCCGATCTGCTCGCCGCGTTTACCGAGTTCCTGAACGGAGGCGGCGGAGGAGGAGACGGCGTCGTTGATGGACCGCATGCCGGTGATGGTCTGGTCGACGACGCTTCCGCCTTCGGTGGCGATTCGGCCGGACTCGTTGGCGGAGTTGGCGGCGTCGGCGGACTTGCGAGCGACCTCGATGACGGAGGCGGACATCTCTTCGACGGCCGAGGAGACCTGGGTGATCTGCTGGGATTGTTCGCCGGCGCCGGCGGCGATTTCCTCGGCAGAGGAAGCGATCTGCGTCGAGGCTGCGGCGACTTCATTGGAGACCGAGGTGACCTCAGCGACGACGTCGTGGATCTTCGTCACAAAGGCGTTGAACCATTTGCCGAGCTTGCCGATCTCGTCGTCGCTGTTGACATCGACGCGTTGGGTGAGGTCGCCTTCGCCCTGTGCGATGTCTTTGATCCGTTCGATGAGCAGGTTGACGGGCTTACTGAACATCGAGCGGAGGAGGAAGACGAAGAGCACGAGTGCGCCGACGACGAGCGGCACGACGTACATCAGGACGCTGGTGGTCGCTTCCTGAACGTTGGCTTCGACGGTGCTGAGCGGCATCATGACGTGGTAGGCGCCGTGCATGTCGCCGGCCTTCCAGTTTTCCATGGCGAAGCCGAGCACGTCCTTGCCGTCGCCGGTGGGGCTGGTTTTCGGATCGCCGTGGCAGAGCATGCAGTCCTGGGTGAGCTTGACGGCTCTCATGTAGTGGAGGGTGTTGGTCGCGGGGTCGACGCGCGAGATGGTTTCCGTGCCTTGTTCGAATTGGGTTTCGAGGTCGGCGAGCAGTTCGGCGGCGAAGGTGCCGCGGCTGTCGAAGTCGTCCTCGCCGGCGCGGGCGTCGGGTTCGTTGTCGGGGTTGCGTGCGTCGAAGGCGGTGACTTGGAAGTTGATGCCTTCGCGGGCGGCGGCTTCTTCCGCGGCCAGCCAGCCGGCGACGACGGGGAGCGTGTCGAAGATGCGCGAGTTGGTGTAGTCGTAGGTCTGGCCCTTCTCGAGCGCGGCTTTGCGCTCGGCCTGCAGTTCGGCGAGCATCGTCGCGTTGTCGAAGTTGCCGTTGTCCTGCAGCTTCGCGACGTGGTTCTTCGCCTCGTCGGCGACGGCGGTGAACGCGGCGGCCTTCTCGACCAGGGCCTCGTTCGCCGCCTCGCGGTGCTTGTCGATAAAGATGAGGTTATTGGTCACCACCACGGCCGTGACGATCAAGAGCGTCAGCGCGATGATGCGGGTGGTCAGACCCAGCGACTTAAACGTTTTGATGAGCTTGCCCATAGATCCACTCCCATGTGATCGGTTGTGCGTGCTTTTGAAACATCCAAATCGATTGCGACGGACGCAAGGATGTCTCTCCACGCGGTAGATCGGGAGTAGAAGCGGACGACTTAACGAAACAAGACGTTCAAAACGATTATTTACGAACTGGGGTTAGCCTGCTCCTGCCCCACTCGGGCCGGGGGCGGTACTCCGGGCTGGGATCAGACCCAGGTCGCTCGCCTGTCGGTTCAGACCCGCTCAGAACCGTTCAGACCCGTTCGGCCGCGACGAGGTCTTCGTAGGTCTCGCGCCGGCGGATCGTCAGATACGCATCCCCGCCGACCAGCACCTCCGCGGGATAAGGCATCGCGTTGTAGTGGCTGGCCATGACCATGCCGTAGGCCCCGGCGCTAAAGACCGCGAGCAGGTCGCCGCGCTCGACCGGCGGGATCGCGCGGTCCTTCGCCAGGTAGTCGCCGGTCTCGCAGATCGGGCCGACGATCTCGCTCGCTTCAAGCCCGTCCAGTTCCATCGCGATCTTGCGTTCGCTCGGCGCGTGCTCGGGCGAGACCTTCACCGGCCAGATGAACTGCTCGGCGTCGTACAGCGTCGGACGGATCAGGTGGTGCATCCCCGTGTCGCAGATCACGAACTTCTTCGCACCGCCCTGCTTGATGTACTGCACCTCGGTCACCAGCACGCCCGCGTTCGCCGCGATCGTTCGGCCCGGCTCGAGGATCACCGTCCCCCCGGAAGCCTTGAACGCCTTGAGCAGCGGCACGATCGCGTCCGCGTACTCTTGATACGAAGGCGATGCGCCCGTCTCGTAGTCCGCCGCGTAACCGCCGCCGATGTCGAGCGTGTTGATCTCAAAGCCCTCGGCCCGCAGTTCTTCGATGAGCTCCAGCGTCTTGGTGATCGCCTTGACGTAGGGCTCGGGCGAATAGATCGGGCTACCGATGTGCAGGTGAATCGCGTCGAGCTTGAGGTGCTCGTCCCGGCCGTAGGTCTGGAAGAAGCGCTTGGCGCGTTCGATGTCGACGCCGAACTTGGTCTCTTTGCTGCCGGTGGTGGTCTTGGCGTGGGTGCGGGCGTCGGCGACGTCGGGGTTGATGCGCAGCGCGCCGTGGGCGTGCTTGCCGAGTCGGCCGGCGATGCGGGAGATGTTCTCGAACTCGGCCTCGGACTCGATGTTGAACCAGCCGATGTTCGCGCGGATCGCGTGCTCGATCTCGTCGTCGGTCTTACCCACCCCGGCGTAGACGACCTTGTGCATGTCCACGCCCGCCTGTTGAGCGCGGAAAATCTCCCCGCCCGAGACGACGTCCATCCCGCTGCCCTGCTCCGCCAACAGCTTGATGATGTGGATGTTCCCGCAGCTCTTGATCGAGTAGCACACGATCGGGTCGAGCTCGGCGAACGCGTCGCGGATCGCGTGGTAGTGGTCGAGAAACGTCTGCTTCGAATAGACGTAGATCGGCGTGCCGTCTTCGGAAGCGATCGCCGAGATCGGGGTGTCTTCGCAGTACAGTTCGCCGTCGCGGTAGGTGAAGTGGTCCATGATGTTTAGGGTAAAGGCGGTCGAGAATAGGAAGTCGGCAACGCGGCCGAGCGGCGTATGATAACGCCCCATTTTGGTTTAGCGTGCGGGCGTGTCCGCATTCATTCCTACAATGTCGGTATGGATTGGGTCTACCTCGACAACAACGCGACGACGCAGCCGCTGCCCGAGGTCGCTGACGCTGTGGACCAGGCGACGCGCGATCTATGGGCCAACCCGTCCAGCGTCCACCGCCTCGGCCAACAGGTCCGCCAGCGCATCGAGCTCGCCAGGCAGTCCGTCGCCGCGCTCATCCACGCCAAAGAACGGGAAGTCGTCTTCACCTCCGGCGGCACCGAATCCGACAACCTCGCGCTCTTCGGCGTCTGTCCCGATCCGGCGAAGCTCACGCTCATCACCACCCGCGTCGAACACGCCGCCGTCCGCGAGCCCGCGGCGCGTCTGGAACGAGCCGGCGCAAACGTCGTCTACGTCGAGGTTGATCGCGACGGCGTGGTCGACCTCGAGCATCTGCAGGCGTCGGTCGACCGCCAGGCGTCGCCCGACCGCGTCGCGCTGGTCAGCATCCAGTGGGCGAATAATGAGACCGGCGTGATTCAGCCGATCCGCGCGATCGCCGCGGCCTTGCAAACCCGGCGCGAGCGGGCCGTCGAGCGCGGCGAGCGAACGAAGCTGCTTCTGCATCTCGACGCGACACAGGCCGTGGGCAAGCTGCCGGTCGACGCGACGCAAGCGGGGTGTGACCTCCTCACGCTCGCCGCGCACAAGTTCCACGGGCCCAAGGGCGTCGGAGCGCTTTGGATACGCCGCGGCGTCCGGCTCAAGCCGATGCAACTCGGCGGGGCGCAGGAGCGCGATCGCCGCGGCGGCACGGAGAACACGCCCGCCATCATCGGCGCGGGCGTCGCCGCGCGATTCGCAGCCGAGTTCGTCCGTGACGAACAAGCCGTCGCCGGCATCCGCGCGCTGCGCGATCGGCTCGAACGCGGCATATGCGAATCGTTACCGATGACGGTCGTCAACTCCGGCGGCGCGCCGCGGCTGTGGAACACGACCAACCTCGCCTTCCCCGGCATCGAGGCCGAGGCGGTGCTGCTCGGCCTCAGCGAACAGGGCATCTGCGCGAGCGCCGGCGCCGCGTGCAGCAGCGGCTCGCTCGACCCCTCGCCGGTCCTCCTCGCGATGGGCATCCCCGAACCGATCGCCCACGGTAGCGTCCGGTTCTCGCTGTCGCGCGATACGACCGAGGCGGAGATCGACCGCGCACTCGAGGTCGTCCCGCGTGTGGTCGGGCGCTTGATGCAGACGCTGCCGACGGGTTAAGGCGGGTGGACTTAGGCGGGGGGACTTAAGTCCCCCCGCCTAGCCTTGGACCGTTTATTATGCCCGCCATGCTTGTACCCTCCATCTACATTGCGAGCCTGATGCCCACCCAATGGTTCGCCGGCGGGAACATGTTCGCGCTGATCGGGATCGCGATCGTCGCGATGGCGATCGTCATCGTTGGCGCGGATTGGCTGGTCGAAGGCGCCGCGGGCGTTGCCGAAAAGCTCGGCATGCCCAAGGTTATCATCGGTGCGACCATCGTCTCGCTCGGCACGACCGCGCCCGAAACCGCGGTGTCCGTCCTCGCCGCGTTCTCGGGTAATTCCGGGCTTGCGCTCGGCAACGGCGTGGGGTCCATCATCGCCGACACCGGACTCATCTTCGGTCTCGGCTGCGTGCTCGTCGCGCTGCCCGCCGACAAGTTCGTGCTCTCCCGCCAAGGCTGGGTGCAGTTCGGCAGCGCGCTCTTCCTCGCCGGGCTGTGCTGGGTGCTCTTCGTGATGAAGGGCAGCGAGGCGTTTATCGCCCGACCCGTCGGCGTGCTGCTCGTTCTTGGGCTGATCGCCTATCTCGCCATCAGCGTCCGCTGGGCTAGGCAGCACCCGCACGGCGAACCGCACCTCATCGACCGGGTCGACGACGCCGGCAACCACACCGTCGAACACGACCACCCCGGACACGCCGGCAAGTCCCTCGCCT
>JBMYUK010000073.1:0-2171 GCA_049605275.1 Phycisphaeraceae bacterium | reverse complement strand
TTTCTCTTCGGCCTCGGGTTCGTCGGGCTGCTGATGGTCATCGTCGCCGGCGACGGCTTGGTCGGCTCGGTCAGCGAGTTGGCCGTGCAGTGGGGCGTGCCCGACGCGATCATCGCCAGCACCATCGTCGCGCTCGGCACGTCGCTGCCCGAACTGGTCACCGGCATCCAGTCGATCCGAAAAGGACACGCGGCGCTACTCGTCGGCAACGTCATCGGCGCCGACATCCTCAACGTCCTCTTCGTCATCGGCGCCGCCGCCATCGCCGCGCCCCTCGCCATCGCGCCCCTCGACGCCGACGGCGAAACGATCACCGCCTTCGTCTACGTCGCGCTGCCGACCATGATGATCATGCTCCTGTACTTCCGCCTGTGCATCTTCAAAGCGATCAGGGATGGCCGCTTCAGCAAATGGATGGGCTATCCCCTCCTGGTCATGTACGTCGGCTTCATCGCCGCGTCGTATTTCCTGCGCTAGAGCACTTGGCGTTTTTCTGGCAGGGGGACAGGCATTCATGCCTGTCGATAAGCCGTAGGCCTAATACGATACGAATCACGATTCGGCTTCGCCGAACGACAGACAGTAATGTCTATCCCCCTGCCAGAAAAAACGCCCGGTGCTCTATTGCGTCGCGTGCTCATCTCGCGTCAGCTTCCGGTAATGCCGTCGCATCGCCCACGCCGAAAACCGCGGGCAGAGCGTCGCAAACGCCAGACCCACGCGCGTCATCCGGCTCGGCCAGACCTCCGGCACCGGGCGACGCAGCGCCCGCACAACGCCCCAAGCCACCCGCTCGGGCGTCTGCTGCAGCATCCCCGGCGTGTTGTTGTTCTTCGCGTCCCCCGCGACGCGCATGAACTCCGTCTTCGTGCCGATCGGGTGCACGCTCGTGACAAACAGCCCCCGATCGCGCAGCTCCGCACGCATCGCCCCGGCGACCGAGTCCTGCGCCGCCTTCGTCGCGCTGTACACGCCCAGCGTCGGCAGCCCGATCTCGCTCGCCGCGGACGAGCAGACCAGCAGATGCCCGAGCCCGTCGACGGTCCGCTGCACATAAGGCAGCGCGAGGCGCAGCGTCCGCGTCGTCCCGAAGTAGTTCGTCTCGAACATCGCCCGCTCGTCCATCTCCGTCATCTTCAAGACCTCGACGATCTGCCCGTAGCCCGCGTTGGCGAACACCGCGTCGAGTCGGCCGAACGTCTCCCAAGCGTCCGCAAACGCCCGGCGCATGTCGTCGGCGTTCCGCACGTCGGCCGAGAAATAGTGAGCCTTATGCCCGAGCGCCGCGACCTCGGCCGCGACGCGTTGCAGCTTGTCCCCCCGCCGAGCGATCAACGAAACCCGCATCCCCGCCTCGGCACACGCCAGCGCGGTCGCCCGCCCGATCCCGCTGCTCGCGCCGGTGATCAGAATCACTTTGTTGCCGAGGTCACGGGACATGGAAAACCTCTTGAAACCAAAGATGCACGCGGATGAACGCAGATGTCAAGGCAAGCGCTTCGACTCATTTATCTTACTCGGTCTCGATCCGGTTCCATCCGTGTGCATCTGTGGTTTCAAAACTATACTTCCCGTCATGCTGAATCGAGACGAAGTCTGTCGACGGATCGCCGAGGTCGCGCTGTTGCGCGGCGAGTTCACCCTGAGGTCGGGCCGAACGAGTAAGTACTACCTCGATAAGTATCTGTTCACGACCCAGCCGGACATCCTCGAAGCTCTCGGGCAGTTGTTCAAAGCGAAGATCGAGGCGCTGCCGGAGGGCATCGAAGGCGTGGATCGATTGGCCGGGACCGAGCTCGGCGGGATCCCGCTGGTCAGCGCCGCGGCGATCGCGACCGGCAAGCCCGCCGTCCTCATCCGCAATCAGAAGAAAGACTACGGCACGGCCAAGCAGCTCGAAGGCGCGATCCACGCCGGCGAAAAAATCATCCTCGTCGAAGACATCGCCACCACCGGCGGCCAGGTGCTCGAAGCCGGCACGATGCTCCGCGAACAGTTCAACGTCGAGGTCCCCGCCATCATCGCCACCATCGATCGCCAGGAAGGCGCAAGAGAAAACATCGAAGCCGCGGGCTTTGTTTTTGATTCGCTGTTTACCAAGAGCGATCTCGGGATTGATGAGTAGTTTTTATCCACAGATTTCACAGATGGCACAGATTCAAGGCAAGGTT
>JBMYUK010000072.1:0-9546 GCA_049605275.1 Phycisphaeraceae bacterium | reverse complement strand
CCGCCGTCGAGGCCCAGGCCATCGACCGCTCCCACCGCATCGGCCAGAAGAACAAGGTCATCGCCTACAAGCTCATCTCCCCCGGCACCGTCGAGGAAAAGATCTGGGACCTGCAACAGCGCAAGTCCCAGACAATCGCCGACGTGTTGGGCGAGGAAGGCTTTGCCAAATCACTCTCGGAAACCGACCTCGAGCCCAAGCCGTCGTCGCCCGAGGAAGTCGACGTCATCAACGAGACGCTGCGCATCATGAGCCCGCCCGCCGAGCCCTCCGAGCCCGAAGAAGGCGACGAAGCGGACGATGATGACGACGACCGCGACGCGTCCGACGGCGACGCTGCCGAGGCCCAAGAGCCCGAAGACCCCGCGACCCGTCTCAAGCGTGCGCTCGAGTACGTGACGACCCAGCGCGCGCAGAACGAGAGCTTCTCCGTGCTGGTCGATTTTCTCGCGGCGAACCTTCAGTTGAACATGGCGATGAACATCGAAGAGCCGGCCGAGGGCGCTTCGGATGCGGTGCGCGGGTTCTACGAGGCGCGCAAGAAAAAGCTCTTGCGCGAGGCGGCCAAGGGCTATCGCAACTGCGCGACGCAGTTCCCCAAGTACCGCCGAGCCTGGCGCAACCTGGGGATCGTCAGCCTGCGCTTGCAGGACTACGAACAGGCGCGCGAGGCCTTTTCAAAGGTCATCATGCTCGGCGGCGGCGACCCCGATACCTACGGTCTGCTCGGCTTCTGCTACACGACCCTCGGCGATCACCTCCCCGCCGAGTCCGCGTTCCGCATGGCCAACCTCCTCGATCCGAGCAAGAACGACTGGCGGATGGGCATGATCCGCAGCTTCCTTCTACAGAAGCGCTACTCCGAGGCGATCGCGATGACCGGGCAGATGCTCGAAGAAGAGCCCACCAACGATCGGCTCTGGCTGTTCCAGGCCAACGCGTACATCGGCATGGAGCAGTTCGCCAAGGCCGCGGAGAACTACGAGATCCTCGACGGTCTCGGCAAGTCGACCGTGCAGAGCCTGAGCATGCTCGCGAACATCTATACGAACCGCGGCCTGTTCGAGACGGCCGTGGAGCGTTACCAACAGGCGATCGAGATCGCCTCGGCGGACAAGCGCGGCGACCTTTTGCCGCAGCTGATGAACGCGGCGCAGGTCCTCGCCAGCCGGGGCGAAGAATCGCGCGACGCGACGAAGGCCCTGATCGACACGATCACGACGCAGTACGAAGGCACGATCGAAAAGGACCAGCTGACGACGCTGCTTCGGCTTAACGCTCGGCTCGCGCTGGCCGAGGGCGACGACGAGGGACAGGCGAAGATCCTCGAAGAGGTCGTCAAGCTCAACCCGCTCGACGGCGAGGCGCTCATCCTGCTCGGCCAGCACTACGCGCGCCTGCAGGAATGGCCCAAGGCCATCTCGTTCTACGAGCGCGCGGCCAACATCGAGGGCTTCGAAGCCGACGCCAAGGTTCGCCACGCCCAGGCGCTCGTGCTTAGCGACCGGGCGAGCCAGGCCCTGCCCCTGCTACGGCAGGCTCAGCAGATCAAGCCCCGCGAGAGCGTCCAGCAGTACCTCGAGGCCGTCGAGCGGATGAATCGCTGACCCGATGCGGCGCGGCTCCTCGGCCGCCGGCCGCCGTGTCGCGATCCGCCTCAATCGCACCAGATCGCCGCTGAGACGGTAAAAACCGCGATCTCGCAGTCAATCGATGACAAATTTGCCATGACGATAACGAATTTTAAATAGTTTTTTGGCGTCTTGGTCGTACTCTTTGGGTCCGGGCAGTCGGCTCGGGGGCTTTGCAAACGGAGCGACGGATGACAGCATGGCATAGCGTACTGGTTTGGGGACTCGCGGCTTGTCTCGTAGCAGGCGAGGCGGTCGCGCAGGACGCGGGCGCGGCGCGACCCGATGAGGCCGACACGGCGCCGCAACCCGCCGAGCCCGAGGAAGAGCTCATCCAGTTCAACCTACCGGAGAACACCAGCCTGAAGGTGCTCGTCGATTTCGTCGGCGAGAAGCTCAAGCTCAACATCGTCTACGACGCGATGCTCAACGGCCGAACGGTCACGATCAAAGCCCCCAACGCGCTGCCCGCGAAGTCGCTTCGCCAACTACTCGAGAGCATGCTGCGGATCAACGGCATGGTGATGGTCGAAACCGACGTGAAAGACGTCCTCCGCATCACCCAGAACACCAAGCTCGCCGAAGTCGCCGTCGGCCCGCTGCAGGAAGGCGACCCGATTCCCGAGGGCCGCGCCGGGCAGGTCGTCTCGCGCATCTTCAAGCTCGAACACGTCACGCCCGAGCGCATCCGCACGGTCGTCGGCCCGTTCACCACCGCGTCCGCCGGAGCGACCGTGATCGAGCTGCCCGAGTACGACATGGTCATCATCACCGACTACGCGGCGAACATGCCGCGGATCAACCGCCTGGTCGAGCTCGCCGATCAGCCGGGCCGACCCGTGCTGACCAGCCTGATCCCGGTCGAGCACCTCTCGGCCGAGGAAGTCGGCGCACAGCTGAAGAAGATGATCGAGGCCCGCGGCAAGGTGCGCGGCCAGGCGGACCTCGTCGAGATCGTCGCCAACGCCCGCACGAATCAGCTCTTTATCATCTCCGAGCCGGATCAGCTCAAGAGCGTCGAAGACCTCGTCGCGTCGATCGACGTGTCGCTGGGTCTGGTCACCGAGGTGTATCGTCTCAACGTCGTGACGCCGTCGCACCTCGATGACGTCGCGCGCGAGATCGTCGGCGAAGAGAAAGTCAGCCGGCTGTATAAGTCGGTTGCCGACGAAGAGACGAACCTCTTGGCCGTGACCACGACCGAGGCGATCCACGAACAGGTCCGCGAGCTGATCGCGACGATGGACGTGCCCGTGCCCGAGACCGCGAGCCCGATCCGCTTCTACAAGCTGCAGAACGCCAACGCCCTGCAGGTTTCCGACACGCTCAACGGCATCGCCGGCGAGGGCGGGCTCGGGTCGGTCACGTTCGAGGGCTTCGAGCCGGTGTCCGCCACGCCGGCTGAGTTGCCCAGCGACAGCGCTCCGACGCGACGCGCCTCGTCCTCCGGTGGCACGCTGCCCGACGCCCGCGTGCTCGCCGACGTCGACACCAACACCATCATCGTGATCGCGCCGCCCGGCCTCCAGCCGATCTACGAAAACCTCATCAAACGCCTCGACGCCCGCCGCCCGCAGGTCCGCATCGAGGCCACCATCGTCGCGCTCGACACCACCGACGACTTCTCCCTCGGCGTCGAGTTCTCGCGCAGCGATTCAGTCGATGGCGGCAGCCTGCTCAACTTCAGCCAGTTCGGACTCAGCACCGCCGACCCCGCGACCGGCGCGCTGACCCTCAACCCCGGCCTCGGCTTCAACGGGGCGCTCCTCAGCGCCGACATCGCCGAGGTCGTCATCCAGGCCCTGCAGAGCGACACCCGCTCGCGCGTCGTCACCCGCCCGAGTGTCCTGGTCAACGACAACGCCGAGGGAACGCTCGAAAGCGTCGACACCGAGCCCTTCGAAAGCGTCAACGCCAACAACCAGGTCGCGACCACCAGCTACGGCGGCGACCTCGAGGCCGGCACGAGCATCAAGGTCAAACCCAGCATCAGCGACGGCGACTTCCTCAAGCTCGAATACTCGATCCAGATCAGCAGCTTCGTCGGCGATCGCACCGTCACCAGCACCGGCGGCACGCTCCCGCCCGCGCGATCCGAGAACACCGTCAGCAGCTCCGTCACCATCCCCGACGGACACACCATCGTCGTCGGCGGCCTCTCCCGCGAGATCGACAGCGAAACCATCGAACGCATCCCGATCCTCGGCGAAATCCCCATCGTCGAATACGCCTTTTCCAATCGCAACGAAACCAAACGGCAGATCACCCTGTTCCTCTTCCTTCGCGCCTACGTGCTGCGCGACGACAAGTTCGAAGACCTCAAGGTCATGTCCGGCGCCGCCGCCGGCCGAGCCAAGCTGCCTTCGCCTTATCCCACCAGCCTGCCCGTCGAGATCCGCTGACCCGTGAGCACCGCGACCCCGACCAACCCGACCGGACACGATGCGCTCCCGGCTTCGGCCGACGCGCCGTTCGCTTCGCCCGACCCCGTCGGCGACGAGGCGATCGCGCTGCCGACCTCGTCCGGCGACGTCCAAGGCGTCGCCGCGGCGCTCAAGGACCCGCCCTCGGCCGCGTTCGTCAAGCGCGTGCCCATCGGTTTTGCCCGGAGCAAGCGCGTGCTCGGGCTCGCCACCGACGCCGGCCCGATGCGGATCGCCATGGCCGACCCCGACGATCACCAGACCCGCGACGTCCTGCGTCGATGGCTCGCCGGTCCGATCCGAGTGACCCGCGTCGCGCCCGAGCCCCTGAGCGCCGCGATCAACCAAGCCTACGGCCAGCAGTCCGGCGTCGCGCATGCTTTCGTCGATCAGCTCGATCGAAACGCCGTGATCGACGAGGTCGCGAACCTCGAAGGCCGAGAAGACCTTCTCAACGTCTCGGACCGCGCGCCGGTGATCAAGCTCGTCAACCTCGTGCTGTTCGAAGCGGTGCAGCAGGAGGCGTCGGACATCCACATCCAGCCGTACGAAGATCGGCTCATCGTTCGCATGCGGATCGACGGCGTGTTGTTCGACGTCTTCGATCTCCCGGCCGGGGTGCAGGACGAGGTCATCAGCCGCGTGAAGGTCATGGGCAAGATGAACATCGCCGAGAAGCGCTTGCCCCAGGACGGCCGAGCCACCGTGCAGATCGGCGACCGCGTGATCGACCTGCGCGTCTCGACCGTGCCCGCCAGCCACGGCGAGCGCGTCGTCATCCGCCTGCTCGACAAGAGCGCGCGGCTCTACACGCTCGACGACCTGGGCATGGACCCGGCCACGCTCAACAGGTTCAGCAAGTTGATCGGCGTCGAGCACGGGTTGGTCCTCGTCACCGGGCCGACCGGTTCGGGCAAGTCGACGACGCTCTACGCCTCGCTCGGTCAGATCAACTCGACCCGCAGCAACATCATCACCCTCGAAGACCCGATCGAGTACCAGCTCGACGGCATCAGCCAGATCCAGATCAGCGACAAGAAGGGCATGACCTTCGCCAGCGGTTTGCGCAGCGTGCTTCGACAGGACCCCGACATCGTCATGATCGGCGAGATCCGCGACCGCGAGACCGCGGTGATGGCGATCCAGGCGGCGCTCACCGGGCACCTGGTGTTCTCGACGCTGCACACCAACGACGCGGCGAGCGCGGTGACGCGGCTCTTAGACCTCGGCATCGAGCCTTATCTCGTGAGCAGCTCGCTGGTCGGCGTGTTGGCTCAGCGCTTGGTGCGCCGGGTTTGCGAGAAGTGCGCCGAGCCCTATGTGCCCAAGCAGGCCGAGCTCGATGCGCTCGGTCATCGGCCGACAGCGGACGAGTTGTCCGGCTACCGCAAGGGCCGCGGCTGTGAGGCGTGTCGCGGCACGGGGTATCACGGTCGGGTCGGGTGTTTCGAACTATTGACGGTGGACGATCAGGTGCGTTCGTTGGTGCACGATCGGGCGACGGCGGCGTCGATCAACGCCGCGGCGAAACAGGCCGGCATGCACGCGCTGGCCGACGACGGCCTGGTGAAGGTCGGCATGGGGCTGACGACGCTCGAAGAGGTGATGCGTGTCTCGGTCAGGGCGGTGATGTAGATGGCGGTCTACGCATACATCGCGTCATCCGCCGGCGCAGCCGCGCCGATCCGCGGGACCATCGCCGCCGACTCGCCGCGCCAGGCGCGCGACCAGCTTCGTGCGCAGGGCCTGTCGATCCGCGAACTGGCCGAGCAGCGCGCGGGCAAGGGCGCGAGCCTGATGTCGCATTACCTCGCGTCGCGGCAGTCGTCGAAGGTGGCGGGTCTGTTTCAGGAGATGACAACGCTGCTTAGCGCGGGCATCCCGCTGCTCGAAGCGCTCGACACGATCACGCGCCAGCACGACGGGCGATTCAAGCAATCGATCATGCTGCTGCGCGACCACGTCGCCGCGGGCGGGTCGCTGGCCGAGGCGATGGCCCAGCAGCCGGCGCTGTTCGATCAGCTCTGCCTGTCGATCGTCGAGGTCGGCGAGAACGCGGGCACGCTCGACGAGTCGCTTGCGCGATTGGTCGAGTTCAAGCGCCGGTCCGCGACGCTGAAAAACCGCGTGGCCTCGGCCATGATCTATCCCTGCATCGTGATGGGCGTGGGCCTGGCGATCAGCGTGTTCTTGATGACTTATGTCGTGCCCAAGCTCCTGGGCGTACTCGAGCAGAGCGGCAAGCCCCTGCCCTTCGCAACCGAGGTCGTCAAGGGGATGAGCGATTTTCTCATCGGCTGGTGGTGGGCGCTGGGCCTGTGTGTCGCGGCGCTGATCGGACTGTTCCTCGCGTTCGTGCGCAGCCGGCGCGGGCGATTGATCTGGCACCGCTTCCAGTTGCGCGTGCCGCTGCTCGGCGAGTTGATCCGCAAGCAGGGGATCGCACGTGTCGCGATGGTGATGGCGACGCTCTTGAAAAGCGACGTGACGTTCATCCGCTCGGTGCAAATCGCGCGCAAGACCGTGAAGAACCAGGTCCTCGCCGACGCGCTGGAGGACTGCGAGAAAGCGGTTCTCGCCGGCCGAGACATCGCCGACGCGCTCGAGCAGTCCGACGCGTTTCCGCCGCTGGTGATCCAGGTCTTCGCGGTGGGTCAGGCGTCGGGTCGGCTCGAAACGATGCTCGAAGACCTCGCGTCCGACTACGACACGCAGGTCGAGCTGACGTCCAACCGCCTGACGGCGCTGCTCGAGCCGCTGATGATGATCGTGCTCGCGGTCGTCGTCGGATTCATCGCGTTTGCAACCATCATGCCCATCCTGGAGGCCGGCAATGTGCTCTAATGCTCGTCGAGAATCGTCAAAATACGCTGTAAAACAGGGGCGAAGGCGCTTCGCCCGCGGCTTCTCGCTGATCGAGATCATGGTCGTCGTCGTCATCATGGGGATGCTCGCCGGGGCGGTCGCCGTCGGCGTGAACCAGTACCTCGATACGGCCAAGACCAACCGCGCGAAGTCGGACATCGCGACGATCGTCGACGCGGTCGAGACCTACAAAATGACCAAGGGCCGATACCCCACGAGCAGCGAAGGCCTCGAACCCCTTCCGCTCAAAAACGACCTCGATCCATGGGGCAAGCCCTACGGCTACAACAATCCGGGACAGAGCGAGCCCTTCGAGGTCTACACCCTCGGCGCCGACGGACGCGACGGCGGCGAAGGCATCGACGCGGATATCTACTCGTGGCAACTCGGCGAGATGGAGGCGGTGACCGAGTGAACCACCCCCTGCCACGAGCCGCGCAACCAACCGGTTTCACACTCATCGAAGTGATGGCGGTGGTCGCGCTCATCGGCCTGCTCGCCGCGGCGACGGCGTGGTCCCTCGCCGACGACGCCCGAAGCGCAAGCCGCGCCGACGTCATCGATCGTCTCGCTTACACCGACGCGCAGGCGCGCACCGCCGCGCGGCGATTCGGATCGAGCACGCTGCGTCTGGACCTCAACCGCCAGCGCATCTGGATCGAAAGCCCGAGCCTCGCAACCGGGGAAACCGAAACGAGCCACGCGCTGGCGATGCCGATGGGCTTCCGGCTCGACGCGGTGACGTGGATCGATCCGACGCCGATGACCCGGGACAGCTCTCGCCGCCGCGCCCGCGTGACCGAAGACAAAGGCGACATCGCGCTGCCGATCTCTTCGGAAGGGATCACCCGAACCTACGCGGTCCGATTCACCGGCCCGGCCAGCGACGCGCAGCAGGCGCAAACCCAAGCGCCGCGGGCGAGCACCTGGCTGCTCTTCGCCGGGACGACCGGCCTCGTCACCACCCACCCCGATGAGGATGAGATTGAAACGATCTTCGACACCCTCGCGAAGACGCGGCTTGACGCTGATTGAGGTCGTCGCGGCGATCGCGATCCTCGGAACGCTGCTCGTCGGCGTCGTGTTGGCGAAGTCGAGCCACACGCGCCAGTTGTCGCTCGCGCAATCCAAGTCGCAGGCGGTGCGCCTGACCGATGCGCTCATCGCGTCTTGGTGGCAGACCCCGGACGGCGTGCCCGTCGACGAGAGCGGGTCGTTTGGCCCGGGTATCGATCTCCGCTGGCAGACGCGCGTGGTGGACAACGCCGCGATCGATTCGCTCGGCGCGCGCGTCGTGCGCGTCGAGGTGATCGCCGACGATCCGCAAGCCCGGCTGGATCGCGACGCGCGGGACGACGAGCCGCTGCTCATCGTCGATCTGGTCGTGCCCGACCCGGCGATCGAGGCCTTGGAGGCGGAGGCGGAAGCCAACGCGACGAACGATCGCGCGTTCCCCGACGCGTTGCGGAAGGCGGTGGCCCGTGCGTAGCGATCGAGGCTTTACGCTCATCGAGATGCTGCTGGCGACGCTGCTGACGGCGGTGCTGATGGTCGGCGTGCTGGCGGTGATCGCGCGCGTGGCCGAGCCGATCGCTGCGCCCGTACCGGGGCCGTCGCTGGCAACCGATGCGCGCGACGCGGATGCGTTGGTCCGCCTGCTGCAGGACGATCTGTCGCAGGCGTTGACGCTCGATACCGACGGCGAGGCGAACGGCTGGTCGTTCATGAGCTACGGCGGCTTTGACGCGCTGACCAACGAGCGCACGCATCGACCGACGCGCATCGCCTATCGCGTGGCATCGATCGGCGAGCGATCCTGGCTTGTCCGAGACCAGACGACCCTCGACGGGGAGGCGGCGATGGCGCCGCGCTGCGAGCTGGTCGCGGCGGATGTTTCCATGGTTTCATTGGAACCGCCCGACGACGCGGCGATCCTGCTCGCGGCGAACCGCGCGGCGGCGCGATCCGGCCAAGCGGATCTGACCGACGACGATCTCCCGGCCGAGGGGCGTTGGCGGCTTCGGCTGTGGCTCGGCGACGAGGACGAAGCATCGATCGATCGGCCGGTGCTGTTGCGACGGAGCCTGATGCGATGAAAGTGAAACGACGCCGACAGAGCGGGTTCGCGTTGTTGTTGACGCTGGTGTTGTTGATGATCGCAGCGGTCGCGCTGTCGCACACGGCTCGGCTTAGCGCGGGCGAGGCGCTGCACGCGCTCGAGCAATCCGAACAACTGCAGCGGCGCTGGGCGGTCGCGAGCCTGCGCGAGACGCTTCTCCCCCGCGCCGCCGGCCTGCTCGCCGAGGCCTCGGCCGTCCCCGTCGACGAGAACGGCGACCCGATCCTCGGACCCAACCGAGCGCTACCGGGCACCGACCTCCGCGTCCGGTGCGAGTTGGCCGGGCTCGGCTACGACCTGGTCTTCACCGACGAACAGGCGAAGTTCAACCCGACGATCTTCGCCGCGCTGCAGCACGACGATCGGCCATTATTTAATAAGCGCCAACTCCGGTCGACGATCCAGGAACTCACCGGGCTCGGCCCGCGCGGCGTGCGCGCCGGTCGTGCGGGGAGAGTGCAGCCGACAGGAGGCAGCAAAGAGACGATGTGGCCGTGACGCGCCAGCA
>JBMYUK010000071.1:0-9592 GCA_049605275.1 Phycisphaeraceae bacterium | reverse complement strand
GCTGCAAGCAGGTTCCAGGACGGACCGAGCGGGTGGGCGCAGAGGTCGAGAACGCGCCGACCGTCCTGGTGGACTACGCCCATACACCGGATGCGGTCGAGAAGCTGCTGCGAACGATTCGGCCCCTGGCTGCCGGGCGGCTCATCACCGTCTTCGGCTGCGGCGGCGACCGCGACCGCGCCAAGCGCCCCCTCATGGCCCAAGCCGCCCAGCAGCACGCCGACGTCGTCGTCCTCACCTCCGACAACCCCAGAACCGAAGACCCCCAGCAGATCCTCAACGACGCCGCCGCCGGCTTCGCCAACACCCAAAACCCAACACCCGACACCCCAACTAACACCCCAGCCAACACCCCAGCCAACACCCACACCATCCCCGACCGAGCCGAGGCCATCCGTTTCGCCATCGATCTCGCGCAGCCCGGCGACACCGTCCTCATCGCCGGCAAGGGCCACGAGGACTACCAGATCATCGGGACGGAGAAGCACCACTTCGACGACCGCGAGCACGCTGCCGCTGCGCTGCGCGCACGAGCGGGTGAATAGATAGGCGCAGTGAAGAGCCGCGAGGCTACGCCTCGCCGGTTGTGCGTGATGAAGCGCATGGTTATGAAACAGGCTCGATGCAAAGCTATGCAATCGACTGATCCGGCGATCCCTAGGATCGCGGCTACAAACCGACACCCAACCCGATGCCTTTCTGGACCTTCCAAAACATCGCCGAAGTAACCCGTGGCCGATGGCTCCTCGAGCCCGACGATCTGCGCGACGACGTTGTCGGCCTCTGGCACGACACCCGCGATCTTCAGCCCGGCCAGGCCTACCTCGCCATCAAGGGCGACAACTTCGACGGCCACGATTTTCTCAATCAAGCCTTCGCCGCCGGCGCCGCCCTCGCCATCGTCAGCGAAACCCCAACACCTAACACCCAACACCTAACACCGATTCTCAAAGTAGACGACACGGTTAAAGCCCTGCAGGACTTGGCCTGCTCGTACCGCGACGAACTCAAACAGGGCGGCTGCACAGTCATCGGCATCGCCGGGAGTAACGGCAAGACCACCACCCGCCACCTCATCCACCACGTGCTCACGCACGCGGGCTTTATGGGAACGCAAAGCCCCAAGAGTTTTAATAACCACCTGGGCGTGCCTTTGACCCTGCTACAAGCCCTTCCCAGCGACGACTTCGTCGCCTGCGAGATCGGCACCAACCACCCCGGCGAGATCGACTTTTTGTCTGCGATCGCAAAACCCGACATCGCGGTCATCACGAGCATCGGCGAAGAGCACCTGGAGTTCTTCAAGACGGTTGCCAATGTCGCACGCGAAGAGGCGTCGATCATGTCGCACGTTGTAGAAAACGGTTGGGTCATGGTGCCGATCGAGGATTGGGATCGCCATCTTAAGAAACGCTGTGCACGCGAAGATTTAAGCGTCGCACACGGTCCAGATGTCCCTTTTCTGGATGGTGTCTCCGGCATGTGGATCACCTACGGCCCACACATGCGGTCCAATGCGAATCTCGCTGCGATCACCGCGATGCGTTTGGGAATCGATGAGCAACAGATCGAATCGGCACTCCATAGCGCGACCCTGCCATCCGGACGATGCGAACGGATGCAATTCAGCTCGGTCACGGTCATCCACGACGCCTACAACGCGAACCCAAGCAGCACGCGCGCGTCAATCGAGATGCTCTCTTGGTGCAGCGGAAGAAGAGTGCTGGTCTTCGGCGACATGCTCGAGCTTGGCGAACACGCCCTCGACGCCCATCGAAGCATCGGCATCCAAGCGGAAACCGCCGAGTTGGATCATCTGGTGACCGTCGGCGAGTTGGCTAAACATGCTGCATTGGCGATCGAGACCATGCAGGTGGACCGCTTTGATACCTGGACCGACGCAACGCCCGACGACATCGCCGACCTCCTCGAACCCGGGGACACCGTCCTGCTCAAGGCGTCACGTGGCATGCGGCTGGAGCGACTGATCCCCGCGATTGAACGGCGTTTTGGGCCGCGGATCGAAGAATCGCCGACATGATAAGCGTGCTGTGATGCGCGCCCAAGCGCGGCAAGCCGCGCCGCTAAACGCTGGACCCCAACACCCAGCACCCAACACCCGAACCCCCAACCCCAACTCCTCACCCCCGTGCTCTACCTCCTCATCCAGCGCATCGAAGGATCGATCGAAGGAACGCTCTTCAGCTTCCTGCGGGTGTTCACGTACATCGAGTTTCGCGCGGTCCTCGCGATGATCCTCGCGTTCGCGGTCGTCGTGCTCTCGGGCAAGCGGGTGATCCTCTGGCTGGTCGGCCAGAAGATCGGGGACAACCCCGAGTTCTTTAATAAGGACATCAACGAGTTGATGAAGAGCAAGGCCAACACGCCGACGATGGGCGGGGTGATGATCGTCGGGGCGATCGTGCTGGTCACGCTGCTGCTCGCGGACATCTCCCGGCAGCACGGGTTTTACGTCTGGATGGGATTGATCTGCCTGGTCGGGATGGCGGGGATCGGGATGGCCGACGACTGGCTCAAGCTCACAACCGCGAGGCGCAAGCCCGGCTCGCGCGATGGGCTGCGGTCGTGGGAGAAGCTGATGTTTCAGCTCGGCCTCGCGGTCTTGTTGGGGATTTTTATCTTTCATCACGGGGCGACGAAGTTCGAGAACTTCGATGATTTTTCGAAGATGAGTCGGTCGTTGAATCTGCCGGGGCTCAAGACGTGGGTGTTCGACGCGGGGGCTCGGTCGTGGGTGCCGTCGGACGGGTTGATCCTGCTGCCGGGCGTGGTGTTCGTGTTCCTGGCGGTTTTGTTTATCGCGGGGACGAGCAACGCGGTGAACCTGACCGACGGGATGGACGGGTTGGCGGGCGGGATCACGGTGATCGTGTCGTTCGCGTTCATGCTGCTGTGTCTGATCGCGGGCTACGAGCGCGGCGGATTTATCCTGGCTCAGTACCTGCTGGTGCCGCATATTCCTTTCGCGGATGAGTTGGCGGTGTTGGCCGGGGCGATGGCGGGGGCGTGTCTGGGATTTTTGTGGTTCAACTGCCATCCCGCGCAGGTGTTCATGGGCGACACGGGTTCGCTGGCGCTGGGCGGGACGCTGGGGTACCTGGCCGTGGTGACGCGGCAGGAGCTCTTGCTTTTGGTGATCGGCGGGATCTTCTTTTTCGAGATGCTTTCGGTGATCCTGCAGGTGGGCTCGTTCAAGCTGCGCAACGGCAAGCGCGTGTTCAAGTGCGCGCCGGTGCACCATCACTTTCACATGGTCGGCTGGACCGAGCAGCAGGTCGTCGTCCGATTCTGGGTCGTGACGGTGTTGCTCGCCGCGGTCGCGCTGTCGACGATCAAGCTGCGCTAAGCGCGTGTCGAGCCGCCTGCAAGCGGATTGATCGGGCAAGGGTAAGACTCGGCAGCGGTCAGCGGGCTTGGCGGATGTCTCGCCGGAGCTCGGCGGTTGGATTGCGGATGATGTTTGTGCTTTTTTATCTCTGGGCCGGGCCGAACACACTCGTCGGGCTTGCGTGGGCGCTGCTCGCTCGGGTGACCGGCGGGGGGTGGTCGTTGCACAGCGGCGTCGTCGAGGCGTACGGCGGATGGGCGTCGTGGCTTCTTCGTCGCATGCTGTTTGTCAAAGGCGGAGCGCTGGCGATCACGATCGGTCACGTTGTCTTGTCGCAGACGCGGGCGGGTCTTGACGCCACGCGCGAGCACGAACGCGTGCACGTTCGGCAGTACGAGCGCTGGGGCCCGTTGTTTCTGCCGGCCTACTACGGCGCGGGGTTGTGGCAATGGCTGCGCGGCCGAGACCCCTACCGCGACAACCCGTTTGAGGTCGAGGCGTATCGCGAGGCAGAGCGGTAGAGCCGGTACAGCGGTCAAGAGGCGTAGCGAAAGGTCACGCGGCGTGGTGATGGTCGGCTTCGTGCTCGGGCGCTTGCTGGGTTGCGAGCTTGAGCGGCTTCGCCAGTTCGCTAGCGGTGGAGTCGAGCCAGGCTTTGGAGCGCTGCTGCGTCTGTTCGCGTTGCTCGGCGAGTTCGGCGTGCTGCTTCTGGAGCGATTCGCGTTCGTGTTGCACCGCTCCCCACTCGCGCGACATCGCCGACTCCTCGGCCCGTAGCTTGTTCGTCAGGGCCGCGAGCTTGATCCGCTGGTCTTCGACCTGCGCGACCTCCTCGGCCAACGCGACGCGCTGCATCGCCAGGGCTTGCTGCTGTTCCCGGGTCTCGGCTTCGAGCGCCTCGCGCTGCCGCTGCATCTCGGCTTGAAAGGCGGCCTTTTCCGCTTCGAATCGGGAGAGCTGGGTCTGGTGCCAGGCCATGAGCTCGGCCATTTTGTGCTCGACGTCCGCGATGAGCCCGCCGACGTTGTCCCGGTTGTCTTGTGTCGATTCGCCTTGCATGGCAGATCCTTGTGGGTTTTGCTGATCCGACTCATCGTTGTGATCGGCACGACCCGCAGCGGACTTAACCCCCGGTCGGCGGGCGTTACGCTTCGCTGGCGCGGACGAACTGGCGGTAGAGGTGGGCGTAGCGTCCGCCGCGTTCGAGCAGCGCGTTGTGGCTGCCGCGTTCGATAATCCGGCCGTCGTCGAGCAGC
The DNA here is from genome assembly GCA_049605275.1 of Phycisphaeraceae bacterium. Taxonomy (GTDB): domain Bacteria; phylum Planctomycetota; class Phycisphaerae; order Phycisphaerales; family Phycisphaeraceae; genus JAHQVV01. Next base: position 4,987 of record JBMYUK010000071.1, on the reverse strand, counting down.
AACACCGTGTCGGCGTGGCGGATCGTGCTCAGCCGGTGGGCGACGACGAAGCTGGTCCGGCCTTCAAGCAGTCGAGCGAGCGCGACCTGGACCTTGGCCTCGGTCATCGTGTCGACGGCGCTGGTGGCTTCATCGAGGATGAGGACGCGCGGATCGGCGAGCATAGCGCGGCAGAAGCAGACGATCTGCCGTTGGCCGAGCGAGAGGTTGCCGCCCTTTTCCCCGACGTCGGTGTCGAGGCCTTGAGGCAGCGCTTCGAGGATGTCGAGGCAGTCGAGGGTGCGGGCCGAGTCGATGACCTCGGCGTCGGTGGCCTCGGGTTTTCCGACGCGGATGTTGTCCATCACGCTGCCGGTGAAGAGGTAGTTGCGTTGGAGGACGATGCCGAGCTGTTTGGCGAGGGACTTGCTGGTGACGGTTTGGGTGTCGATGCCGTCGATGAGGACTCGGCCTTGGTCGGGCAGGTAGAACTTGGCGATGAGGTTGATGATGGAGGTCTTGCCGCTGCCGGTCTCGCCGACGAGCGCGACGGTTTGGCCGGGCTCGGCGGTGAGGCTGATGTCGTGCAGCACGGGCTTGCCGGGCAGGTAGCCGAAGGTGACGCCGTCGAGCTCGACCCGCCCGGTGATCGGTGGCAGTTCGATGGCGTCGTCGGCGTCGAGTCGCTCGGGCTCGGTGTCGAGGAGGCCGAAGACGCGCTCGGCCCCGGCCATGGCGGTGAGCGCGTCGTTGTACTGCCGGCCGATCATCTGGATGGGATTGAAAAACTGGGGCATCAAGAGCGCGAAGACGACGAGCGACTCGAACCGGGCCGTGGGTGTCTCCGCGGCGAAGTCGGCGAAGAAGACGCCGAGCAAGACCTGAGCCCCGCCGAGCGCGAGCAGCACGGCCATAAACACCTGGCTGTTGAACTCGAGCACCGGCAGGAACACCGCCTGCAGACGCGACGAGCGGACGTGATACGCCGCGTGGTCGTCGACCAGCTCACCGAACAACTGCGCGTTGGTGTCCTGGCGGACAAAGCCCTGGGTCACGCGGATGCCGTTGACCGACTCGGCCAGGGTCGCGGTCACCCGGCTAAAGCTCTCCTGCGTCGCGCGGTAGGCGGCGCTGAGACGCACGCGGAAGAACCGATTGATCCACCACAAGACCGGCGCCATCGCGACCACGACCATGAACAGCGGCGGGTCGTAGTACAGCATGATCGCCGCGGCGACGAGCATCGCGCCAAACTGGATCAGCGTCACAAACAGCACGCTCTGCACGCCCATCCGCACCGACTCGGCGTCCGACGTCACCCGGCTGATGATTCGGCCCAGCTTGGTCGTGTCGTAGAACCGCATCGACATCGTCTGCAGGTGCTCGAAGATCTCCCGCCGAAGATCGTGGATGACGTCCTCGCCCAGCTCGAGCGCGAGCTTCATGCGGTAGTGAAAGACGACGGCGGTGGATAGCGCGAGTGCGAAGAACCCGGCCGCGCCCCAGAGCGTGCCCTGCCAATCCTTCGCGAGCACCGGTCCGTTCAGCACCGACGCCAACGCCCACGCCAGCGCAGGCAATTGCACCGCGCGCACCAGCGCTAACGCGATGAGGACGTTGCGCTTAAACGCGTATGGTCGGGTGTACCCCAGCAGCCGACGGATCACCGCAAAGCTCAACGGCCGCTGCTTGGCTTCTTTCTCATCACGCTTGACGTGCGTGAGCAGGCGGGGTTGTTGGGAGGCGTCATTCATGATTCGTATTTTTTGGTCCACAGATTTCACAGATGACACAGATTTAATTCATCAGTAGGTTTGAATCTGTGATATCTGTGGACGAAGGCTTTCTACCTTATTGCTTTTCTTCGATTCAATCGCCTTACCCGATCCCCAACAATTCTTTCGACTTTTCATCCGCCAATTGGATCTCGGCGGCGTTGCGGTAGTGTTCGCTGGTTTGCATCAGTTCGTCGTGGGTTCCGATGTCGGTGATGCGGCCGTGCTCGAGAACGATCACGCGGTCGGCGCGTTTCAAGGTGCTCAGCCGGTGGGCGACGATGAAGGTTGTCCGGCCCTTCATCGCGTTATCCATGGCGGACATGATGAGGTGCTCGGTTTCGGGATCGATCGCGGCGGTCGGGTCGTCCATGAGGAGGATGGGCGGATCGAGGAGGAGCGCGCGGGCGATGGCGAGGCGTTGGCGTTGGCCGCCGGACAGGCCGTTGCCGCCTTCGGTGAGGACGGTGTCGTAGCCGTGGTCGAGTTCGGTGGTGACGAAGCGGTGGGCCTGTGCGATCTCGGCGGCGGCCTGGATTTGTTCGGCCGTCGCATCGGGTTGGCCGAAGGCGATGTTGGATTTGACGGTGTTGGAGAAGAGGAAGGTTTCCTGAAAGACGGTGCCGATGTTTCGTCGCAGATCGTCGAGGTGCAGGTCGCGGAGGTCGTGTCCGTCGAGGGTGACGGTGCCTTGCGCGGGGTCGTAGAAGCGTGGGACGAGCGAGAGGAGGGTGGACTTGCCGCTGCCGGTCGCGCCGAGGATGGCGATCGTCTCGCCGGGCTCGGCGGCGAAGGTGATGCCTTGGAGCGCGTGGCTGTCGTCGTTATAGCGAAACGACACGTTATCGAAGGCGATCCGCCCCGTCGCGCGGCCCAGCCGCATGGCGTCGGACTTGGATTCGACTTCGAACGGCTCGTCGATGACCTCGAAGACGCGTTGGGCCCCGATGACCGATCGCTGCACGGCGTTGGCGATCTGCGCGAGGTTGCCGACCTGCGAAGAGAACTGCATGAGCAGGCCCGCGAAGACGAAGAGCCCGGAGCCGAACGCGAAGGCCGGGTCGTTCGCGTAGAGGTAGCCGCCGTAGACCAGCAGCACGAGCAGGTTGATCCCGGTGATGAGCCCGACCGAGGGGACAAACAACGCTACTTTTTTGAAGATCCACCGGTGTTGGTCGGCGACGGCGTCGTTGGCTTTCTTAAACTTGTCGGTCTCGCGCTCCTGCATCGCGAAGCCCTTGACGACGTGTACGCCCTGCGCGTTTTCGGAGAGGACAAGGACCGCCTTATCGAAGAGCTCGCGGTTCTTGCGGTAGGCCGGCCGAACGATGCGCGAGAACATCGTCGTCGCGACCCAGAGGATTGGCGTGGTCGCGAGGCAGGCGAGCGTCAGCTTGACGTGGATCGACAGCATGTAGCCGAGGAAAAACGCTAGCGAGATGACGAGGATCAAGAGCTCGATCATCACGCCGTCGATGAATCGCCGCACCGCCTGGACGTCGCCGGTGACACGGTTGATGATCGAGCCCGACTCGTTGCGATCGAAAAACCGAAAGCCCAGCCGCTGCATCTTGTCGTAGACGTCGTTGCGCAGGTCAACCACGATGTCGCGGACCAGTAGCGCCTTGCAGACCACCGACGCGCGTTCGAGGACAAACCTGAGCGTCGCCAACACGAACACCGCCCCCGCGATCACCAGCACCTGTGTCATCGCGGACCAGTCGCTCGGCGGCTCGATCCCCATCGGCCAGCGCGGCGCTTTCGCCGACGCGCCCACGCCCGACCCGATCACGTCGATCCCCAAACCCACGAGCCCCAACCCCGACAGCGAAAACGCCAATAGCCCCATCTGAAGCCCGACGATCACCAACGCCCCGCCGCGATAGCGCCACGTCAACTTCACCAGACGCCAAATCACAGCGGCGGTGCTCGGCTGATCGGATACAGGAGGCGGTTTCTCGTCGGACATCAGAAGCACAACTCTAGCGGCCTCGGCCCGGGCCGGCTCGCCCGATCGCTCACAAACCGGCTCAACGCTCCGCCTTCACCAGCCCCGCCGCGGCGTACACCTTGACGTCGATCGCCAAGCCCTCGATCGCCCTTGCCGCCAACCAATTATCGAGCCGATCGAGCGGGACGCGATGCACCGCGATGTCCTCGTGCTCGACCCCGCCGCCGCCGTGCACCTCGGTTAAGCCCGTTGCACGGAACAGGTCGATCGTCTCGCTGGTCAGGCCCGGACTCGTCGCGACTTGATACAGGTGTTTTAGTGAGGCCGCGGCGTAGCCGGTCTCTTCGAGTAGCTCGCGCCGCGCCGCTTGGACGAGCGCCTCGCCGCGATCCTCTTGCGTGTCCCCCGCCAGCCCCGCGGGCAACTCGACGCAGGCGCGCCCGAGCGGCACGCGGTGCTGCACGACCAGCACTAATTCGCCCGCGTCTGTCGTCGCCACGACCGCGACAGCGCCGTCCGCGTTGTGTCGTTCGACGTATTCCCAGCGACCGCATTTGAGCATGCGCATGAAGTTGCCCGTCGCCAGGACATCGATCGAATGGTCATCTGCCATCGCTGCATCGTACTCGGTTTGGATTATCGCCTTATAAAACAAGCGAAAAATCCTAAAGAAGCGCTGTATTTTTCGATAAAACGTTGGTTTCGTCGTTCTCTGAGTCGTACAATTTATTGCCGATATTCAGAAATAAATACGTTATTCATGATCCGTATCGATTGCACGATGACCTTCCGAACGCTCGCCAACGCGATCACGCTCTTGCTGCTGGCCGCCTGCCTGCTGCCGACCTCGGCGCTGGCGCAGGCTCGCCTCGCGTCCGACGTTGAAAAAGAGCAAGGCCCCTACCTCAGCGAGCGGCAGCGCGTCGTCCACGCGCTCAATCGCATGGCCTTCGGCCCGCGGCCGGGACAGGTCGATCGGGTCCTCGAGATGGGCCTGGACAACTGGATGCGTCAGCAACTCGATCCGCTGGCGATCGACGACCCGTACGTTTTCGAATACATCAAGGACAACTGCCCGTCGCTGTTGATGACCAACGGCGAGATTTTCAATCGCTACCGCCCCGCCTACACGCCCTACCGAAACGACCCGCCGACCCAGGCCGAGCGCAAGCTGCGACGCGAAGAGACGCAGCAGCGCAACCGCAACCGCGCCGAGGTCCGCGCCCAGCAGCGCAACGCCGTGTACCACGCCGCGGTCTATTCCGAACGACAGTTTCAAGAA
>JBMYUK010000070.1:0-9603 GCA_049605275.1 Phycisphaeraceae bacterium | reverse complement strand
AGGCGTAGTTCGCGGATGGTGTGGCCGCGTCGGGTCAGGGTCTCGGAGACGAGGCTGCGCAGGTCGGTCTCGCCTTTGGCGGTCACGGTGGCTCGGCACCAGCCGCCGAGTTGGTGCGGCTGAACTTTCGCGACCGCGGGGATCGGCTGGAGGAGATCGGTGAGCTGTTTGGCGGTGGCTTTGGCTTCGACGACGACAGCGCCGCCGCGCGACGCGCGGTCGCGGAGTTCGGTGGGCGTGCCTTGCGCGACGATCGTACCGTTGGCGAGGATGATGACGCGGTCGGCCGAGCGCTCGATCTCGGGAAGGATGTGGCTGGAGAGCATGATCGTGTGTCGGCCGCGCAACTCGGCGATGAGGTCGCGGAAGGCGAGGGTCTGCTGCGGGTCCAGGCCGCTGGTCGGTTCGTCGAGGATGAGTAGCGGCGGGGCGTGGAGCAGGGCCTGGGCGATGCCGACGCGCTGTCGGTTGCCCTTGCTCAGCTGGCCGATGACGCGCCGCTTATTGTGCGAGAGGCCGCACTTGTCGGCGACTTCGTCGATGCGCTGGCTGCGTTGCTTACGCGGCATACCGAAGAGCCGGCCGCAAAAGTGCAGGTACTCGGTGACGCGCATCTCGGTGTAGAGCGGGGTGGACTCGGGGAGGTAGCCGATCTTGCGTCGGGCTTCGCGGGAGTCGTTGGCGACGTCGATGCCGTCGATGGTGCATCGGCCGGCGGAGGGCGGGAGGTAGCCGGTGAGCATGCGGATGCTGGTGGACTTGCCCGCGCCGTTGGGCCCGAGAAAGCCGACGACCTCGCCGGCGGGGACCTCGAACGAGACGTCGTCGACCGCGAGCACCGGGCCGTACCATTTCGTGAGATGTTCGGCGACGATCATGAGGCTTGTCGGTCGGGTCGAGCGCGGCTTCGTATTGTCGCGGCTGGTCGTGCGCGGTCAAGCGTGATCGCCGTGCGATAGGCCTTATGAATTAGCGGGATCGAGTTCGCGGATGACGGCCATGAACGTGCCGCCGTACTTCTCGAGCTTGGTCTGCCCGACGCCGGAGATCGCGAGGAAGGCGTCGTCGTCGGTCGGTCGGTCGGCGGCCATCTGTTGCAGGGTTTTATCGCCGAAGACGACATAAGGCGGGACGCCTTGTTCGTCGGCCAGGGTTTTTCGCAGCGCGCGTAGCGCTTCGAAGAGCGCGCGGTCGTCCGGGTTCAGCGGGGTATCGTCGGCCGAGGGGCGTCGGCGGTGGCGCTTGTCCGAATCGATGCGCGAGACGGGCATGGTGATCGCGCGATCGCCTTTGAGGATGGCCTTGCTCTCGGGGGTGAGGTGGAGGGTGCGGTAGGCGTCGGCGGTGGATCCGAGCGCGCCGTCGTGGAGGAGGTGCTCGGCGAGTTGCCGCCAGTGGCCCTCGGGCTGGTCGGCGCCGATGCCGTAGACGCTGAGTTGATCGTGGCCGTATTCGACGACGCGCTGTTCCTTCGAGCCGCGGAGGACCTTGACGACGTGGCTGACGCCGAAGCGCTGGCCGGTTCGCGCGATGGCGGAGAGCAGCTTCTGCGCGTGAACCGTGACGTCGAGTAGCTTCGGCGGCGCGGTGCAGTTGTCGCAGTGTCCGCAGTCGCCGGCGTGTTCCTGGCCGAAGTAGCCGAGCAGTTTGGGCATGCGGCAGCCCGTCGCGTGCGCGAAGGCGACGACCTGTTGCAGCTGCCAGTACGCGTGGCGGCGCTCTTCCTCGTCTTCCTTGAGCTCGATGAAGTGCTCGACCTTGCCGCGGTCGCCGCCGGAGTAAAAGAAGACGCAGTCGGCGGGCAGGCCGTCGCGCCCGGCTCGGCCGGTCTCCTGGTAGTAGCCTTCGAGCGAGCGCGGCATGTCCGCGTGAAAGACGAAGCGCACGTTCGGCTTATCGACGCCCATGCCAAACGCGATCGTCGCGCAAACGACCCGCGCGTCGCCGTAGATAAAGTCGTGCTGATTCTTCTCGCGGACGCTTGCGTCGAGTCCGGCGTGGTACGGCAGCGCGCTGACCCCGCTCGAACGCAGCGTCTGCGACATCTCCTCGCAACGCCGCCGGCTGCCGCAGTAGATGATCCCTTCGTGCAGCGGGTTGGCCGCGAGGTACTCGCCGACCTGCCGCATCATGTTCTTCTTCGGGCGAAGCTCGTAGTTGAGGTTCGTTCGCTCGAAGTCGCCGAGGTACACGAGTGGGTCTTTGAGGTGCAGTTGGGCGAGGATGTCTTCGCGGACGCGCGGCGTCGCGGTGGCGGTGAGCGCGACGATCGGCGTCTTCGCGAACCGCCCGGCGAACTGATCGCGCAGGCTCCCGAGCATCCTGTATTCGGGCCGGAAGTCGTGGCCCCACTCGCTGATGCAGTGCGCTTCGTCGATGGCGAACCGCGCGACGTCAAGCTCGCGCAAAAGCCGGGCCCCGCTCGTGGACATCAGCCGCTCGGGCGCGAGGTAGATCAGATCGTATTCGCCTTGCAGCGCCCGGCGTTCTCGGTCGAACGCCTCGTCGCGGTCGAGGGTGGAGTTGAGCAGCGTCGCGCGGATGCCGTTTTGCTGAAGCTGGGCGACCTGGTCCTGCATGAGCGCGATCAGCGGCGAGATCACGATGGTCGTGCCCTTGCGCTCGGCGGCGCTCATGAGCGCGGGCAACTGATAGCACAGCGACTTGCCGCCGCCGGTGGGCATCACGACGAACGAGTCGCGACCGTCGCAGACGCCCTCGATGATCGCGCGCTGCATCGGGCGAAACGCCTCGTGGCCGAAGTACTGTTTAAGCGTTTCGGTAAGCCGATCGTCCTGACCGGTTTGAGGCGTTGAAGGAGCATCCTGCATGGACTGAGTTTAGCAGGTTTGGTTTTAACCACGAAGGCACGAAGGCCACGAAGCCAAGGCGGCGATTTTCAACTGCCATAGATGATTCGGTATGGCATGTAGCCGATCAGGAGGAGAATCAGTAGCAGCGTGATGATGCCGATTGTGTAGAAGAGAATTCTAAAGAACAACGGTAGTTCACGAAGATGCCTCTGAGAAAGCAAAGGAGCGACCTTTCTCGCAGCACGAACTCGGTGAGTCCGGATGGAGTCGGGCTTCATCGCTACAGCTTACCGCGAATGATCAGACCGTAGAAAATAGCGCCTTAATACCTTGGCTTCGCGTTCTTCGTGCCTTCGTGGTTCAATCACGCCTTAGCTAATTCGTTTCGCGCCCGCTGGGCTTTGTCCATCTGTTCGGACGTCGGGCTCGTGCCGGTCTGCATCATCGTCACGAAGCAGTCGAAGAGGTAGCGCGCGTCGTGCGGGCCGGGGCTCGCTTCGGGGTGGTATTGCACGGCGAAGGTCGGATCGCTGCTCGAGCGAAAGCCTTCGAGCGTCTCGTCGTTGAGGTTAATGTGCGTCGGCTCGCCGCCGGCCCGCTTGAGGGAATCGAGGTCGACCGCGAAGCCGTGGTTCTGGCTGGTGATCTCGACCTTGCCCGTGCCCAGGTTCTGCACGGGTTGGTTGCCGCCGCGGTGGCCGAACTTGAGCTTGTACGTCTCGGCTCCCATCGCCAGCGACAAGAGCTGATGCCCGAGACAAATGCCAAAGGTCGGCAGCTTGCCGCGCAATTGCTTGAGGTGCTCGATCGTCTCGCTGACCGCCGCGGGGTCGCCCGGCCCGTTGGACACGAACAGGCCGTCGGGCTTGTGCTCGAGCACCCGCTCGGGCGAAGCGTCCCAAGGCAGCACCGTGACGTCGCAGCCCGAGTCGGTGAGGTTGCGCAGGATATTCAACTTCGCGCCGCAGTCGAGCGCAACGACCTTGAGTCGATCCGTCGGCCGCGCGATCACGCCTTGCAGCGGTGACCATTCGCCGAGGTCCTCGTCCCACGCGATGGGTTTGTCTCGGCTGACGCTCTTCGCGAGGTTTCGGCCGACCAGTCCGACCGAGTCCCGGGCCATTTGAATCAATTCCTGATCTGACTTGCGGGGGTCGGTGCAGAGCACGCCGTCCATCGCGCCGTCGACGCGGAGCTTTCGGGTGAGCGCTCGCGTGTCGATGCCGGTGATCCCGGTGAGGCCCTGGCTTTCGAGCCAGGCTTCGAGCTTGGCGGTCGAGCGGTAGTTGCTCTCGGCGTGAGCAAGTTCGCGGACGACGAAGCCTGCGCAGCGGGCTCGCGTGGATTCGAGGTCGCCGTCGGACGTGCCGTAGTTGCCGATGAGCGGGGTGGTCATCGTGACGATCTGCCCGGCGTAGGACGGGTCGGTGAGGATCTCCTGGTAACCGCCCATGGAGGTGTTGAAGCAGACCTCGCCCTCGACGCAGCGCGGCGCGGTGTCGCCAAAGGCGGTGCCGGTGAAGACGGAGCCATCGGAAAGGGCGAGTCGGCAGGAGGTGGTGTTGTCGTCCATGATGGCGTGAGTTTAGCTGGGATTGAGCTTGTCGGCAGGCGTGTTGAAACCGCAGATGCAAACGGATTCACACGGATCAAGAATGCCTTAAATCTATGTTCATCCGTGTACATCTGCGGTTTTATTCCCACAGCCCGAGTTCGATCATCTGCTTCTCCGCCTGCGGGGCCCAGCCGCGGTTGGCGATCGGGCTCGCGGGGGACGGGTGCAGGATGCGGCCGAAGCGAAGGTCCAGTCCATCGAGCGCCCGCGTCGCGCACTTCTCCGCGAACGCCCCGACGCCCACGACCCAACTCGGCTGCCACACCTCGACCAGCCCACGCAAATGCGCATCGCACGCCGCCTCCAACGGCTCGCGCTCCGCCGCCGGCAACTTGTCCGGCGTGATGTTCTTGCCCGTCTCGCTCATGAAAACCAGCGGGCAATAATTCACCACCATGTGCTCGGCGAAGAAGTCGCCCGGGTCGGGGTACCGCTCAGCCACCAGTCCCCACAGCCTCCGCCCCGACACCTCCGATCGCTCGCATTTGAGCCCGATGACCTCGCGCTTCGGGTGCTCGCGCTTCGGCTTGCCGATCGCCGCTTCGACCCCGAGGTAATCCCGCACCGCCGCGATCTCGCCGAACGGTAAGCCCGTCTGCGCCATGCCCCACGGCCCGGGGTTCATCCCCAGCATCAGCACGCGCTTGGTCCCGCCGCCGAAGCGCTCGATAAACGCCTCGTGCATCTTCCACGCATAATCCAGCGGGTTGTAAACATGCGTCACCGGCTCGGCGAAGTCGAGCTTGTTCATCGCGACGCGCAGCCGCTTGCCGTATTGCAGGATCGATCGGACGTGCATGGGCTCACTCCATAGCCGGGGACCTACGGGCTCCGGACGCGAAAGGGGTTGACTCGTATCCAAGCGATGCACCGCGCTCGCGTCCGTCGTCCGCAGCCTGCCGGCTACGGTTTCGACGCGCCGGTCGTTTCGAGATGACGATCGAGTAGTTCACGGAGGTCTTGGATGCGCATGCGAAGACCGCGATCCTTCGCGAGGTTGGTGAACTGCTTCGGGTCCCGGACCATGTCGTACAGTTCCTCGCTACCGTCCTTATACCGCATGTACGCCCAGCGTTTGGTGCGGATCAAGTGGCCGTTTTTTGTCATCGAGGTGATCCCGCCGCGGACGCCCTTGCAGACCATTTCCCAGCCTAGGCCCGGCAGGTTGTCGGTCCTCGGCTTAGTCAATCCGGCGAGTTCGACGAGCGAGGGGTAGATGTCCACCGTTGATACGATGAGGTCTCGCGTATCGAACGGCTCGATCCCCGGCCCCGCAACGATCAGCGGAATCTGCACCGACTCTTCGTGCAGGCTCATCTTCTGCCACTTGTCGTGTTCGCCGAGGTGGTAGCCGTGGTCGGAGAGGAAGACGACGATCGTATTGTCGGTCAGGCCCTGCTTGTCCAGCGCATCGAGCAGCCGCCCGACCTGCGCATCCATGAACGACACGCTCGCGTAGTAGGCCCGCAGCGTTTGTCGCCGCTTGTCATCGGTGTCGGGGCCGAACCTAGAGCCGATGCGACCCCAGCCGATCTCGGGGACGTCGTCCAGGTCGTTCTCAATTTGCTCGGGCAGCGTCGTCTCGTCGACGGCGTAGCGCTCGAAGTACGCCGCGGGCGCGACCAGCGGGACGTGCGGCCGGACGTAACCCACCGCTAGGAAGAACGGCTTGCTGTCTTGCTTGTACTTGCCCAGCAGTTCGATTGCTTTGTTGGTCGCTTTCACATCGTGTTGCACAGCGCCGTAGGTGGGGTCTTCGACGATGAAGAACGCCGGGCCGTAGCCGAGGTTGTAGTGGATATCGCGATCCGGGTCGGGCTTGAGTGGGGTGTTGCAGGTCTGATAGGCCTTGCCGGGCGTCCACTGCTCGGGTGCTTTGAAGCTGTATCGCTCGGTCCAGGAGGCGGGGTGGTCGGGGCCGTGGACGCCGGCGGTGATATCGCCGGGGACGCGCATGTGGTAGATCTTGCCGCAGCGTGCGGTGGTGTAGCCATTGTTCTTGAAGTGCTCGGGGAGCGTGGGGTGGTCGCCGAGGGAGGTCGAGAGGATGTCCTTGTGGGAGTTGCTCGTGACGCCGTTTTGTTGGGGGTAGAGGCCGGACATGAGCGCGGCGCGGGCGGGTCCGCAGACGGGGTACTGGCAGTAGGCGTGTTCGAAGCGGACGCCGCGCTCGGCGAGCCGGTCGATGTTGGGCGTTTGGACCTGCGCGTTGTCGTAGCAGCCGAGCGCCTCGGCCGAGAGATCGTCGGCGATGATGAAGAGGACGTTGGGCCGCTCGGGCGCATCGGGTTGCGCCGCAACGGACAACGCGAGGGCGATCGATACGCATAAAATCAGCATTCGCATTGCAGCATCCTACCGCACGCGAAGCCCTCGACTCAACGGGTTGTCGGCGCCGATCGAAATCGGTATCGTGATCGATTCAATCGCGCAGGCAAGCGAGGCCGATCGCCCCGCTTTAGAGGTATCACGATGCGTCTTTCCGACATCCTTCGACCCGACTGCATCAAGGTCCCGCTGACCGCCGGCGACAAGCGGGCCGCGCTCTTCGAACTCGTCGAACTCATGGGCGAGGTCGGCGCGGTCACCGAGGTGCAGCAGCTCAAAGACGCCGTCTGGCAACGCGAGCAGACCCGCACCACCGGCATCGGGCACGGCATCGGCATCCCCCACGGCAAGACCGACTGCCTCGACGAGTTGCACATGGCCATCGGCCTGCCCGCCGAGCCCATCGACTTTAGCGCCATCGACGGCAAGCCCGTCGAACTCATCCTCCTGCTCGCCAGCCCCGCCGACCAGACCGGCCCGCACATCCAGGCCCTCGCCAAGATCAGCCGAATCCTCACCGACGACACCTTCCGCGACGCGGTGAAGCAGGCCGAGTCCGCCGAACAGCTTTACGAAATGCTCATCCAGCACGAGGCGGAACTCGCGGGAGCGTGATCGGTCGCTTCAACGCGATCAATAAATCGTGCCTCGACGTGTCGCGTAGTCGTCGAGGACGGCCTTGGCTGCAGCACGCCGGACGTCGCGCGTGACCTCGATGCCGCGCTCGTTCAGCGCTTCGAACCATTCGCTCAGTTTCGCCCCTTCGTCGAAGCCGACCGTGCGTACATCTTCGTCGCGGGCGCCGCAGACCAACCGCTTGATGCCGGACCACGGCACGGCCCCCATGCACATCGCGCAGGGCTCGGCGGAGGAGACGAGTTCATACCTGGCCGCGCCGCCGTCGCTGAGGTCGTAGCGGCCTAGCGTTTTCTGGGCGAGCGCGATCGCGACCATCTCCGCGTGGAGGATCGAGCAGTTCTGGCTGGGCACGAGGTTCACGCCGACCGAGACCAATTGGTTGTGTTGATCGAAGATCGCCGCGCCAAACGGCCCGCCGGTTTGCCGCGCGATGTTCTCGGCGGAGAGAGCGATGGCGAGCGCCATGCGCTGTTCGAGGCTCGAATGGTTGCCGCCGCGTTCGGTCACGAAGCCCTCGACCCACGCGGGCAATTCAAATTCGAAGTGGGTTTGCATCGTATTCTGCATCCTTCTTACAGCTCATTCAAGGCTTCGCCTTGACGACAGGCGAGACGCCTATCCCACCTGAGGCATTAGCTGTACACACCCCTATGTTTTCGCGTTGAAAAGGCTCATGGTTTTTTCCAGCCCGTCGGCGAGCCAGCTTTCGATGCACTTGACGCCTTTGTCGAGCGCGTGGTCGAGTTCGGTTTGTTGGTCGGCGGTGAAGGGGCTGAGGACGAAGTCTTTCTGCGGGATCTTGTGGCCGTTGACGGCGTTGGGTCCGATGCCGATGCGCAGGCGTGGGTACTTGCGGGTGCCCAGCGCGCGTTCGATGTCGGCCAGGCCGTTCTGTCCGCCGGCCGAGCCCTCGCCGCGGAGTCGGATCGTGCCGACATCGAGCGCGAGGTCGTCGACGAGGACGACGAGGTCGGTCTGCGGATCGAGCTTGTAGAACTGCACGGCTTCACCGACGGCCAGGCCGGAGCGGTTCATGTAGGTGGTCGGCTGCATGAGCAGGCAGCGTTCGGGGCGAAGGGGTTTTCCGACGAGCAGTTCGCCGTCGAGGACGCCGGCGTGGAACTTGTGTTTGGGGTTGCCGAGGTTGTGGCGCGTGGCGAGTTTTTCGACGAGCATGAAGCCGGCGTTGTGCCGGGTCTTCGCGTATTCGGTTCCGGGGTTGCCGAGGCCGACGATGAGTTTCATGGTGCGAGGTTCGTTTTAGCGCTGGCCTGCGTGGCCGGGCGGATCGGGCGGTGGTGAGACGCGTCGGCTGTCGGTGCGGCGACAGTCGGTTGCGGTTTGTTAAAGCCAGCCGACCCCTTTCGGGGCCGCGCTAACGGTGGGCGGACGGGGTTGGATCAGTCTTCTTTGGGTTCGTCTTCGTCGTCGCCGCCCTTGCCGATGACTTCGGGTTCGGCGGGTTCGGTGTCGGCGGAGGCTTCGGCGCCGCCTTCGATGGCCTCGGCGACGGACGCGTCGACCTTCACGCCGACGATCTGACAGATCAGTTGTTCCTCGGGCATGACGATCTTCACGCCGGCCGGCGGGGTGAGGTCGGCGACGGTGATGGGGTCGCCGATGCCCAGGTCCGCGATGCTGTGCTCGAGGTGCGAGGGGATCGCGTCGGCGCGGCAGCTGACGGTGACCATGGTGGTCGGGTTATCGAGCACGGTGCCGGCTTCCTGCAGGGCCTTGGGTTCGCCGGTGAGTTGGATCTCGACGTCGACTTCGGAGAGATCGACGCGTTCGAGATCGACGTGGATGACTTGCTTGCCGAAGGTGTCCCACTGCACGTCTTTGATGAGGGTGTGCTGGCTCTTGCCGTCGAGGGTGACGTCGATGAGGTGGGCTTCGTGGTGGAGGACGTCGTGGAAGGTTTTGCTGTCGACGGTGACGTGGACGGCGCCTTCCTTGTGGCCGTAGATGACGGCGGGGATGAGCCCGGCTTCGCGATCGCGTTTGGCGTATCGGGTGCCGGTCTTGGTGCGTGCGGTGACTTGTAGGGTGGGTGTTTCGGTTGCCATGGTGTTGTCCTTTCGGTTCGTTTGTTTGTTTGTTTGTTTGCTTGTTGGTTGCGGTTGGTTTGGTTTTAGCGGGTTCGCCCACCCGCTGAAGCGGGGCGGGCCTGGGGGTTTTGTTTAGCGTTTACCGCCGCCGGTTTGGAGC